>USIH01000056.1 GCA_900554705.1 uncultured Eubacteriales bacterium | reverse complement strand
TCGTCGTTCTTCTTGCCGCAGCCAACAAACAGGCAGGCTACCATGGCAAGAACAAGAACAAGTGCGATGATCTTTTTCATTTTCTTACCTCCATAAAATTTGTGCGGTTAACCGCTTGATACATTGTTGCACAAAACTTCGAAAAAATCAAGATGGTAATGAAACTTTGTTAAAAATGACCAAATTTATCGCTTGAGATCTTCCTCCGTAAAGCTCAAAGGCAGCAAATCTGCCAGTGTCCATGCCTTAACGTCGCCGTCGCCTTTACTTAGATAAATTCTAAAATCGTTCTTGCAGAACTCCGTCATGACCTGGCGGCAGATGCCGCAGGGCGCGCAAAGCTCCGAAACGGGCTTGCCGGCGGGGCCGCCGACGATCGCAATGGCTTCAAATTCGCGCTCGCCGTCGTAGAACGCGCGGAAGAACGCCGTGCGCTCGGCGCAATTCGTCGCGCCGAAGGAGGCGTTTTCGATATTGCAGCCGCCGTAGACCTTGCCGCTCTTGGTCAGGAGCGCAGCGCCGACGGCAAAATGAGAATACGGTACATATGCGTGCTCGCGCGCTTCGATCGCGCGGCGGATCAGTTCGATCGGTTCCATTTCTTCTTTTCCTTCCCTATCTCCAAATTTACACGATCTGGTCGGCAAAGCTCTCGCCCGTCGTTTCGTACTTGACGCCGAGCAGCTGCGTGACCGTCGCGGCGATGTCGGCAAAGCTGCGGCGCGTGCCGAGGTTGACCGGCTTGACGCGCTTGCCCGCGATGAGGAGCGGCACATACTCGCGGGTATGGTCGGTCGTGCGGGTATAGGCCGGATCGCAGCCGTGGTCGGCGGTGATCATGACAAGGTCGTCCTCGCCCAGCGTTTCCATGAACTTGCCGAACCAGCCGTCAAATTCCGTCAGCGCGGCGGCGTAGCCGTCGATGTTGCGGCGGTGGCCGTAGAGCATGTCGAAATCGACGAGGTTGATGAAGCACAGGCCGTGGAAGTCACGCTTCGAGTAGTCCAGCGTCTTTGCAAGGCCGTCGGTGTTGCCTTTGGTGTAGACGAACTCGGTCATGCCCTCGCCTGCGAAGATGTCGTGGATCTTGCCGACGGCAAGCATATCCAGTCCCGCTTCCTTGATCGCGTCGAGCATCGTCTTCTTCGGCGGCTCGAGCGAGAAGTCGTGACGGTTGGCCGTGCGGGTGAAGCCGTCCTTGGGGTTGCCGATGAAGGGGCGCGCGATGACGCGACCCACGCCGTGCTTGCCGCGCAGGATCTTGCGGGCGATGCGGCAGTATTCATAGAGCTGCTCGGGCGGCACGATGTCTTCGTGCGCGGCGATCTGGAAGACGGAGTCGGCGGAGGTGTAGACGATGAGGTCGCCCGTCTTCATGTGCTCCTCGCCGTACTTTGCGATCACTTCCGTGCCCGACCACGGCGCGTTTGCAAGCACACCGCGTCCCGTCGCCTCACGGAAGGGCTTGAGCACCTCTTCGGGGAAGCCGTTGGGATAGGTGGGCAGCGGATTGGGCGAAACGATACCGGCGATCTCCCAGTGGCCGATGGTCGTGTCCTTGCCCATGGAGGCCTCCTGCAAGCGGGCGCAGGCGCCCTTCTGCGCGGGGGTCTTGCCGAGGCAGGTCACGCCCTCGATGTTGCCGAGGCCGTAGGCGATCATATTGGGCACATGGAGCTTGTCGGACGTCGCGCAGCTTGCCAGCGTGTTGACGCCGAAATCGCCGAATGCTTCTGCGTCCGGCGCAGCGCCGCAGCCGCAGGAATCAAGAACGAATAAGAAAATGCGTTTCATTGAGGTTTCTCTCCTTTGCATTAAAATTACTTTTCCAGTTTGACTGCCGTCTCCAGCGCGACGAGCATCATCTCGCGGAAGGAGGTCTGGCGCTCCTCGGGGGTCAGTCCCTCGCCGGTGAGCATCAGGTCGGAGAACGTGCAGATGCACAGCGCGTTCTTTCCGCAGCGCGCGGCGGTCATATAGAGCCCCGCCGACTCCATCTCGCAGGCCATCACGCCCATCTTCTGCCAGTTGTGGACGGTCGTCAGCGCCTCGGGCAGCCCCTCGTCGTCCATATAGAAGTTATCGGAGGAGAGGATGTTGCCGACATGGTAGCGCGCGCCGAGCGCCTCGCAGCTATCGACGGCACTGCGCAGCATCTCGTAAGACGCGATGGGCGCGAAGGTCCCGTCGATGTGGAACTGGTGGGCAAAATTGGAGTCGGTGCAGGCGCCCTGCGCGATCACGATGTCGCGCAGATGGATATCCGAGCGCATGGAACCGGCCGAGCCGATGCGCATGATATTGTTGACGCCGAAGGAACGGTACAGCTCATAGGAATAAATGCCGATGGAGGGGATGCCCATGCCGGAGGCCATCACACTGACCTTGACGCCCTTGTAGGTGCCGGTGTAGCCCTGCACGCCGCGCACGTTATTGACAAGGCGCGCGTTTTCCAAAAAGTTTTCCGCGATGAACTTCGAGCGCAGCGGGTCGCCGGGCATCAGGACGGTCTGGCCGAAATCTCCCGCCTCCGCTTTGATGTGGTGTGTGCTCATGAAATTCTTCCTTTCCCTATTTCACTTTGCGATGCTCCCGAATGTTGCGCATCCAGCATTTGTGACACATCGCAATGTACCGGTCGTTGCCGCCCAAAAGGAGCTGCGCGCCCTCCGTGACAATGTAGCCCTCCGCGTCGATACGCGCATTGTTCGTCGCCTTGGAGCCGCAGTTGCAGATGGTCTTGATCTCCGAGATCGAGTCGGCAAGCTCAAAAAGGCGGCGGCTGCCCTCAAACAGCTTGCTCTGAAAATCCGTCCGCAGGCCAAAACACAGGACAGGTATGTTCTCCTCATCGACAAGATCGCGCAGCTGGTCGATCTGCGCGGCCGTGAGGAACTGGCATTCGTCGGCGATCACGACGTCCGTTCCCCCGTGCTTTTCGTCAAACAGCGCGCGGATGTCCGCCTCCGGCGCGACCACGTCCGCCTCCGCCTGCAAGCCGACGCGGCTGCGGATGATCACAGCGCCGTCGCGCTCGTCGGCCGCGGGCTTGATCAGCCAGACGGTCATGCCCTTTTCTTCATAGTTATATTTCGTGATCAGCGCCTGCGCGGTTTTGGATGATCCCATCGCGCCGTACTTAAAGTAAAGCTTTGCCATGGCTCTCGCCTCCTTTTTGGTGTGCATATTATTATAACGTATCGCCTCCGTTTATGCAAGCAAAACTATTCCGTGCCCCGAAAGTCTGCGTTGACTTTCCCCTGCCGGTATGCTATGATTGCGCAGTGAGAACGCCACACGCCGCCATGATGGAACAGGTAGACATAGCAGACTTAAAATCTGCCGGTAGTGATACCGTGCCGGTTCAAGTCCGGCTGGCGGCACCAGAAAAGAGCAGCCTTCGTCCATGGACAAAGGCTGCTCTTATTATGAAATGCGCTCCGTGTAGGAAGCGTCTTCGTCTTGCACGGTGCTTAGAGGAACTGTCTCCTCCGGCAGGAAGCGCAGGTCGAGATCGACGTCGCCCGTGATCCCGTCAACCTGTCCGTTTGCCGTGTATTGCAGGCAGTCGAAGCGATTGGTAAAGGTGGGCGCGTCGCCGTATTCCGCAAGCCAAAGGTCATAGTTCTGCAAGCGTTGCAGTTCCAGATAGCGATAGCCGTAGTGCTGATTAAAGTAGACGCCGCCCCGATAGCCCGCCTGCTCGACGCGCTGACAGAACGCCTCCGCGCACTGTGTCATCGGGATCTCGGAAAGCTCCGGCAGGCGTTCGGAGTTTTCCGCCTCCAAGTCATAATAGACCGGCAGTTCCAGCGTTTTTCCCTCCAAAAGGCCGCAGACATACGCCGCCTCCTCTTCCGCCTCCTGCGCGCTGCGCGCCTGCGAGAAGAAGTAGACGCCGACCTGCAATCCCGCCTCCTTTGCCTGCGCGTAGTTCTCTTCAAACTGCTTGTCCGCGTAAAGGCCGCCCGCCGTAGAGCCGCGGAAGCCCGCGCGCAGGATGACGAACTGCACCCCTGCCTGCGCGACCTTTTGCCAGTCGATCTGCCCCTGATGCTCCGAGACGTCCATGCCGACCAGATACGGTCCGTCCGCGTAGCGCAGGAAACCGTCTTCAAAGGAAAACGCCTCCGCGCGGTAGGGGCTTGTGGGGGCGCTCGGCTCCGCCGCGCCCCGCTGCGTATCAAACGCCTTGGAAAACAGCGCGATCAGCAGCGCGGCCGCGCCCACAAGGACGACCGCAGCGATGACCCAGCGCAGTGGACGGCGTTCTTTCTTCTTTTCGTATCGACCCATGCGTGCTCCTTGCTCCGGAAAAGGCAAATTTTCCTCTTGTTTCCGGACACGTTTTATTGTAGAATAGTAGAAATTCGGGAGGTGACGTCGAAATGCGCAAACTGCTCTCGCTCTTGCTCACAATGTCGCTGCTGCTGTGCGTCGGCTGCGGCAAGAAGGAGACACCGAAAAAGGAAGAAACAGAGCCGGACAGCTCGGTGCGGCTGTCCGCCGTGGGAGATATTTTCCTCACCGACGCCGTGCTGCGCAGCGCAAACGCCGACTTTACCGCCCTGTTCTCCGAAGTCACGAACGAGCTGAGCGCCGCCGACCTGACGATCGGGAATCTGGAGGGAACGCTTGCGGGCGCGCCGTATGGCGCGGCTGAAGAAAACTACCCCGATGCCTTCGCCAACGCGCTCTATGAGGCGGGCTTTGACATTTTGCAGACGGCAAACTCCTGCTCCGTGCAGCGCGGACTTGCGGGCTTGCAGCGCACGATCTCCGTGTTGCAGGAGGCCGGTATTGCCGCCGCCGGAACCTACGCCTCCGCCGAAGCGCGCCAAAGCGCGCCCGTTCTGATCCGTGAGGTCAACGGCATTCGCATCGCCTTTGTCGCCTTCACCAAGGGCGTCGGCGGCATGAGCCTGCCGCAGAGCGCGGACTGGTGCGTGAATCTGCTCTACTCGGATTATACCGACCGATACAGCAGTATAAACACTTCCGCCATCCGCGAGATCATGCGCGCGGCGCGCGCGGAGGATCCCGACATCATCGTCGCTTCCGTACACTGGGGCAGCGAGAACGCCACGGAGATCAGCAGCTCGCAGAGCGCCATTGCCGACCTTCTCATCGAAGAGGGCGCGGACGTCATCCTCGGCTCTCACTCGCACACGGTCTGCCCCATCGAGCGGCGCAGCGTCAACGTCAGCGGCGCGAAAAAAGAGGTCGTGATCGCCTACGGTCTGGGCGATTTCTGCGACGCGGAGGCCGGTGCGGTCAATTTTTCGCTCATTCTGAACGTCGAGTTCCGGCGCAACGGGCAGACCGGCCGCACCATGCTCTCTCAGGTGGATTATACGCCCATCGCCACCGCGGATTACGGGAAGGACAGCGCCGTCCGCTACCGCGTATTCGGCGTAAAGGCGGCGATCGAGCGCTACCGAAGCAATTACTTCGACCGCGTAAGCAAGGACATTTACGACGTCCTTGAAAAAGGCATGGAGCGTCTGTCCCGCAGCACCGACCCCGACGCACAATAAGTGAGTTCTCGCCTGCCGCAAAGGCAGGCGAGACTTTTTTCTAAATAAAGAAGCTGCGGCGGATCCAGTCGCGCAGCGGCCGGATGGTCGCGGCCAGCATCAGCAGAATGCCGAACACCGCGCAGGCGCCGACCACGTAAAGCGACCAGAGGAACATCTCGGTGTGGAAGGTGATGTGCTCAAAGAACTCCACCAGCATCGCAACGCCGCCGAGGAAAAGGAAAAAACCGCCGAAAATATAGAATCTTCCGCCCTTGAGGTAGCGCAAAAGCGAGACCATCGCCGTCGCCACAAGGCAGCTCAGCCCCGAGAGCGGGAACGCGAAGGACAGAAACCAGTGTCCTCCCGTTTTGCAGCTCACATAGAGCAGGAAGCCCGCGATCGCGGCATGATCCACCGGAATCAGCACCACGGGGTTGGGCGCGGGGAACCACAGCGGCAGCCCGACCAAGCAGTAAAACAGCGCGACGCCCAAAAGCGCGTAGCCGCCCCACGCCAGAGAGCCGTACATTTTGAAGCATACCAGCAGAATGATCGGGCAGACCAGGACGCACAGCACCGTCAGCATCAGCGCAGCCGGCAGGCGCGACTCGCTCTGATGCGCGGGCAGGCGCGCGGGGTAACTCGGCTCATGGGGCTGCGTGTGATCGGGATTCCAGACCGGCGTGCCGCAGAGCGGACAGCGCTCCACGCCTTCGTTCAGGCGCACGCCGCATTTTACACAGTACACGGTTTCACCTCGCATTGCTCTCGACCGCGACGGGAAGCCCAAGCTCCACCAATGTGGAGAAAAAGCGGCGCTCCAGCTCCGTTTCGCGGATCGTTCGGATAAAGTTGATGTAGGTATTTCCGCCGTAGGACACGACGGAGCAGTTGTTGGGATAGCTGCGCTGTACGCCGATGATGAAGTCGAAGCGCTCCACGTGCGCGCCCAGCGCCTCCGGCAGGCGCAGAACACCAAGGTTCGACAGATTCAGGCAGCCCTTGCGCTCGCCGCTGTTCCAGTAGATAAAGCCCATAACGAGGTCTTTTAAGAAGCGCGGCGTCAGGCGCAGCGGCAGGCTGCGCTGCGGCAGCACGTTGGCCGCGATCCGCGCACGCATATTCTGCGGCGTCGCCTCCGCCGCAAGCTGGTGACGGATACTGCTGCAAAGCTCCTGTAGGGTGTACTCGCCCCACTTCGGATGCACGCCGATGTTGAGCGTCAGCGCAAAATTGCGCAGCGTCCTGCTGCCGTAGAGCTTGCGCAGATCGACCGGCAGCGTGATCTTCACCGGTTTTTGCCGGTGGATCGGCCGCTCTCTGCTCTGTATATCCAGAATGCAACGCGCCATCACCGCCGCCAAAAACGCCGTTACGGTGCAGTCGTAGGCGTGCGCCATGTCCACAAGCCTGCGCGTTTCGATCTTGCCGGTGATGAGGTGGCGGAAGCCGCCCTTTTCCGGCGTTCCGCTCAGGCGGTAGGCCGTCTCTTCGCTCCGACCGGCGGCATAGTCCCCGCTGTTTTTCAGAAAGCTGTCCTCCAGCTCGTCGGGCGACGGCGCCTCGTCCACGGTCAGAATCTCCGGATCGGGCGGCGTCCGTGTGCCGAAGCGCAGGTAGAGGTAACGCGCCAGCAGGCTCCTGAGGTAGACGCTGCCGCCGTGGCCGTCCGTGAGCGCGTGGAAGAACTCCACCGCAATACGGTTCTTGTAGTAAAACACTCGCAGGCAGCACGTATGCAGCTCGTGCGCGCGCATATGGGAGAGCGGATAGGCATAATCCTCCCGCACCTGCGGCGGCCGTTTGCTCTGCTCCAGATAGTACCAGAACACGCCCGCGCACAGCCGCACGTAAAGCGACGGGAAGCGCGGCATCAGATCGTTGACCGCCTGCTGCAACAGCCGCGGGTCGAGCTCTTCTTTTGTTGTGACCGAAAGGCGGAACACGTTACGCCAATTTCGTCGCATGATCGCCGGAAAGATCAGCGCCGCCGTGTCCAGCCGGAACCAGTACTTTCGCATGATTTCCCCTTTTTCTTTGATAACCCGTATATTGTATCACAAGATCGCCTCCGGCGCAAGCGGGCGTTTTTCTGCTTGAGTTATGCCCCGTTTCATGTTAAGATGAGATTGGGAAAAAATCTGAAGGGAGTCTGATCTTTCTTGGAACATATCCACAACATCCGCACCGTCACGCTCGACGGCCACAGTCTGACCCTCGCGCAGCTCGTCGCCGTTGCGCGCTTTGACGCCGTCGTCGTCCTTTCCGAAACCGCGAAGCAGGCGCTTGCGCGCTCCCGTGCGCTTGCGGAGAAGATCTCCTCGGAGCGCCGCGTCGCCTACGGGATCACGACCGGCTTCGGCGATTTTGCCACGGTCGCAGTGCCGGAAGAGATGAGCAGCCGCCTGTCGACCAACCTGATCCTGAGCCACTGCGTCGGGACCGGCGAGCCTTACGCGCGCGAGCAGGTGCGCGGCATGATGCTGCTGCGCGCCAACGCGCTCTGCGCCGGCAACAGCGGCGTTCGACCGATCCTTGTGGAGATGCTGGTGCAGATGCTCAATTGCGACGTCACGCCCGTCGTTCCGCAAAAAGGCTCGCTCGGCGCGTCGGGCGACCTTGCCCCGCTGAGCCACATGGGGCTTGTTCTGCTCGGGCGCGGAGAAGCGATCTATCGCGGCGAAACAATGAGCGGCGCGCAGGCCATGGAGCGCGCCGGTATCCCCGTGCTCCGGAGTCTTGCCGGCAAAGAAGGCCTCGGGATCACAAACGGCACCTGCGCCATGACGGCGGTCGGCGCGCTCCACCTATATGATACGCTGCAAGCGGCCTGCCTTGCCGACCTGATCTCCTCGCTTACCATGTGCGCGCTGGGCGCGCAGCTGGACGCCTTTCAGGAGCGGATGCACACCGTCCGCGGCCAGCGCGGCCAGATCCACGTCGCGAAAAACATCCGGATGCTCACGAACGGCTGCGAGATGCTCGCAAGCAGTCAGGGAAAGCGCGTGCAGGACGCCTACGCGCTGCGCTGCATCCCGCAGGTGCACGGCGCGGTGCGCGACGCGCTGGAATATATCAAGGAAAAGGTCGACATCGAGCTAAATGCGGTGACGGACAATCCGCTGCTGTTTGAAGAGGACGAGGCGGTCATCTCCGGCGGCAATTTCCACGGCGAACCGATGGCGCTGCCCTTTGATTTCTTGGGCATCGCCTGCGCCGAGCTTGCCTCGATCTCCGAGCGCCGCACCGAGCGCATGGTCAACCACACGCTCAGCAACGGCCTGACGCCCTTCCTCACCGTCAACGGCGGCGTGAACAGCGGGTTTATGATCGTGCAGTATTCCGCCGCGTCCATGGCGTCGGAAAACAAGGTGCTGGCGCATCCGGCCTGCGTCGACTCCATTCCCTCCTCCGCCGGTCAGGAGGACTTTGTCTCCATGGGGACGACCGCCGCGCGAAAGGCGGGGACGATCCTGCAAAACACCCTCTCCGTGCTGGCCTACGAGCTGCTGACCGCCTGTCAGGCGGTGGATATCCGCCGCAGGGTCGGCGACCTTCGGCCGTCGCTCTCCCCCGTGCTCGACGCGCTGCACCGCCACGTCCGGCAGGAAGTGGATTTCTACGCAGAGGATCGGGAGATGTGGCCGGACATTCAAAAGGTGGAACGCATGGTGCGCTCCGGCGAGCTTTTGGCGCTTGCCGAGCGCTACGTGCCGGAATTTAACTGACTTTGAAAAGGAGTGCAACGCATGAAAAAGGACATTGTTTTACTTGCGCCGGACGAGCCGCTGCCGCCCGATCCCGTCTTTGACCCCGCCTATCGCCGCGCGCCGCGCAGAGAGGGTCGCCTGAGTGAGGCGGATAAGGCGCTGGCCATTCGAAACGCACTGCGCTACATTCCGGAAAAATACCACGCGCAGATGGCGCGGGAGTTTGCGCAGGAGCTAAAGGAGCATGGCAGAATCTACGGCTACCGCTTCCGTCCGCAGGGCAGGCTTTACGGCAAGCCGATCGACGAATATCGCGGCAAGTGCATCGAGGCGAAGGCCTTTCAGGTCATGATCGACAACAACCTCGATTTTGACGTCGCGCTCTACCCCTACGAGCTTGTCACCTACGGCGAGACGGGTCAGGTCTGCCAGAACTGGATGCAGTACCGCCTGATCAAAAAGTATCTGGAGGAGATGACGGACGAAGAGACCCTTGTCGTGATGTCCGGCCACCCGCTGGGACTGTTCCCCTCGCACAAGCTCGCGCCGCGCTGCATCCTGACAAACGGCCTGATGGTCGGCTGCTTTGACGATCAGGCCAACTTTAACCGCGCCGCCGCGCTCGGCGTTGCCAACTACGGCCAGATGACAGCCGGCGGCTGGATGTATATCGGCCCGCAGGGCATCGTCCACGGCACGTTCAACACGCTGCTCAACGCGGGACGCCTGAAGCTCGGCATTCCGGAAAGCGGCAACCTTGCCGGTCGCCTCTTCGTCTCGGCGGGACTCGGCGGCATGAGCGGCGCGCAGGGAAAAGCGGCGGAGATCGCCGGAGCGGTCGCCCTGATCGCCGAGGTGGACGAGAGCCGCATTGCAACGCGCTTTGAGCAGGGCTGGGTCAGCGCGCGCACCGATTCGCTTGACGAAGCGCTCGCGCTTGCAAAGCGTCACCTTGAGGACGGCACGCCCTGCGCCATCGCCTACCACGGCAATGTCGTGGATCTTCTGGAATACCTCTACGAAAAGGATGTCCACGTCGATCTCATGAGCGACCAGACGAGCTGCCACGCCGCCTACGACGGCGGCTACTGCCCGCAGGGTCTGAGCTTCGCGCAGCGCACCGAGATGCTCGCGCACGATCCGGAGGGCTTCCGCGCGCGGGTCGACGCAAGCCTGCGCCACCATTATGAGATGATCTGCAAGTTCCACGAGCGCGGCACCTACTTCTTCGATTACGGCAACAGCTTCCTCAAGGCCGTCTGCGACGCGGGCGTCACGGCTGTCTGCCGCAACGGCGAAAACGATCTGGACGGCTTTGTGTTTCCTTCCTATGTGGAGGACATCCTCGGCCCCTGCCTCTTTGACTTCGGCTATGGCCCCTTCCGCTGGTGCTGCCTGAGCCGGAAGCCGGAGGATCTTGCAAAAACGGATGCGGCAGCCGCCGAATACATCCTTGCGCACAACCGCCGCTATCAGGACTATGACAACTATATCTGGGTGCGCGACGCCAGAAAGAACAAGCTGGTCGTCGGCACACAGTGCCGCATCCTCTATCAGGACGCGATGGGGCGCATGAACCTTGCGCTCCGGTTTAACGAAATGGTGCGGCGCGGCGAGATCGGGCCGGTCATGCTGGGGCGCGACCACCACGACACCGGCGGCACCGACTCGCCCTTCCGCGAGACCTCCAACATCAAGGACGGCTCGAACATCATGGCGGATATGGCCGTGCAGTGCTACGCCGGAAACGCCGCGCGCGGCATGAGCCTCATCGCGCTGCACAACGGCGGCGGCACCGGCATCGGCCGCGCCGTCAACGGCGGCTTCGGCATGGTGCTCGACGGTTCGGAACGCGTCGACACCATCCTGCGCATGGCAATGCCGTGGGATACGATGGTCGGCGTCGCGCGCCGCGCATGGGCGCGCAACGAAAACGCGCTGACGACCGCCGCAGAGTACAATCGGACGCAGGCCGGATGCATCACGCTGCCCCACCTCACCGGCGACGCGCTGATCGACGAGGTCATGCGGGAGGTAGCGCCGTGAGCCTGCTCATCCGAAACATCGGCCTGCTTGCCACCGCCGTCGGAAACGGCGCCTGCGCGGGCGCGCGGCAGGGTGCGATCCGCACCCTGAAAAATGCGTGGCTGCTGATTGAGGGCGAGCGGATCGCCGCGCTCGGAGAGGGTACGCCGCCCGACGCGCAGCAGACGCTCGACGCGGGCGGACGGCTCGCCACGGCGGGCCTGGTCGACGCGCACACGCACCTGATCTTCGGCGGCTGGCGGCAGAACGAGCTGGGCATGAAGCTGCACGGCAAGACCTACCTCGAAATTCAGAACGCCGGCGGCGGCATCCAGTCCACCACCAACGCCACGCGCGGAGCCACCGAGGAGGAGCTGACCGCCAAGGCGGCGAAGGCGCTCGACGAGATGATGGGCTTCGGCACCACCACGGTCGAGGCCAAGAGCGGCTACGGTCTTGCCACCGAGCATGAGCTCAAGGCGCTCGAGGTCATCAAGGACCTCAACGATCACCACCGCATGGACCTCATCGCGACCTTCATGGGCGCGCACCTTGTCCCCGCGGAATATAAGTCCAACCGCGAAGAGTACGTCCGCCTTGTGTGCGAGGAGATGATGCCCAAGGTCAAGGAGCAGGGCATCGCCAAGTTCTGCGACGTGTTCTGCGAGGCCGACACCTTCACCGTCGAAGAGTCCCGTCAGGTGCTCGAGGCCGGTCTCAAGTATGGCCTGCGTCCCAAGATCCACGCCGACGAGATCGAAGCCATCGGCGGCAGCCAGCTTGCCGGTGAGATCGGCGCGATCTCTGCCGAGCATCTGATCGTCTGCCCGCCGGAGGGCATTGCCTCCATGGCCAAGGGCGGCGTCA
>USIH01000055.1 GCA_900554705.1 uncultured Eubacteriales bacterium | reverse complement strand
GAAACTGTCGGGAAGCGCCTGTTGTCATTTCTTCTTTTTTTGCGGAACGGCGCGGTCGCGGATGGCAATGACGGCGTCGACGATGCTGCGCACCAAAAGGAAGAAGTAGGCCAGACCAAGAATGACACCGCCTGTGCTTCCGCCGATTGCGTCATTGAGCAGCCCCGCCAGAACAAAAAGAGCAGGGGAGGACACACCACGCACGATCCTTCCGGCGTAGAAGTCGTGGATCCCGAATACGCCGAACAGAAAGGCGAGTATAGCGTATACGGTTACCGATTTTTGCTTTGCTGATCCATTCTTTTGAGATCGGTATTTGGTCAAAGCCATCGGGTATAAAAGATTATTCCTTTGCTACTTGACATCTGAATACAGTTGTATTACAATGAAAATATAGTCAAAATAGTCAAAATAGGAGGGATCTGGATGGAAGAACCGAAGTTGCGGATCAAGCCAAAGAAATATACGGAGGAGTCCGCGATCGTTTCGATGCGGGTCCCGAAGGATATGATCCGTGACCTGGACACCGTTGCCGCCGCGGCCGGGCGGACGAGGAATGAGATCATTGCAATGAGCCTGGAATTTGCGCTGGATCATATGGAGATCCGCGAGAAAGAAAAATAACGGAGGGGAAGCAACATGGCGATCATCAAATGTAAAATGTGCGGCGGAGATATCGAGCTATCTTCGGACAAGACATTCGGAACCTGTGAGTATTGCGGCTCTACCATGACCCTGCCGAAGGTGAGCGATGAGCAGCGGACTGCCGCATTCAACCGGGGCAACCACTTCCGCCGGATCGGAGAGTTTGACAAGGCGCTGACGGTGTATGAGCGCATCGTTCAGGAGGACGACACCGACGCGGAGGCGCACTGGTGCTGTGCGCTTTGCCGGTTCGGCATCGAGTATGTGGAGGATCCGACGACCTATGAGTGGCTGCCGACCTGCCACAGAGCCAGCCTTGACAATTTCCTGGAGGATGTGGACTATCTGGCTGCCGTGGAGCATTCCGACGGGATCACGCGCCGGCAGTATCGGAAGGACGCATCGAAGATCGCGGAGGTTCAGCGGGGCATTTTGGCGACCTCGCAGAACGAAGAACCCTTCGATGTGTTTATCTGCTATAAGGAGTCCGACGAAAACGGCGAGCGCACAAGGGACAGCACACTGGCACAGGATATCTATTATCGTCTGACCGAACAGGGGCGGCGGGTGTTCTTCGCCCGGATCACTTTGGAGGACAAGGCGGGTACGGAGTATGAGCCGTATATCTTTGCCGCCCTCCATTCCGCAAAGGTCATGATCGCGGTGGGCACGAAGCCGGAGCATTTTAACGCCGTCTGGGTCAAGAACGAGTGGAGCCGTTTCCTGTCGCTGATGAAGAAAGACCGCAGCAAGCTTCTTCTGCCCTGCTATCGGGACATGGACCCCTATGACCTTCCGGAGCAACTGAGCGTGCTGCAATCCTACGATATGAGCAAGATCGGCTTCCTGCAGGATCTGATCCACGGTGTAAGCAAGGTGCTCGATGCCGACAAAAAGCCGGAACCTGTGAAGGAGACTGTGGTCGTGCAGCAGAACGCCGGCGGCACCAACGCGGTCGCACTGCTAAAGCGGGGCAATATGGCGCTGGAGGACGGAGAATGGGAGAAAGCGGACGGCTTCTTTGAAGAGGTCTTGAACCAGAATGCCGAATGCGCCGAGGCGTATGCAGGAAAGTTCCTTGCGGGAAACCGGCAAAAATCCCTGGAGAATTATGTGCAGCAGCGGCTGAGCGAGACAAGCGAGACAAGCGAGGCAGCCTTCGAAAGTTTGGAGGCGCAGAAGCCGGACGAAGCCCGCATAAACACTGCCGTGCAGCGTTACGCTGTGCCGGGATACTTGAAAACGGAGGACCTCGAGGCGCTGTATGTTTTTGATCTGTCTTATGCGTCCTGCCTTGCCGCACGCAAAGCACAGAGCGTGGAGGGGAAGCGGGCGTTTGACACGGATAAGCTGCTGAGTCGTGCCTTTCGCTTTGCCAAGGGAGCGTATAAGGAAACGCTGGAGAAAACCCGGAAATCCTTTTTTGACGCTTTGGATGCCCGTATGAGGATGGACGAGGCGAGCATTGCCAAAGTCAAGGAGAGCTATGCAGAACACTTAAAGCAGGCGGAGGAAAAGGCGACACAGCTCTATCAGGAGGCAGCTGCCCGCAGAGAGCAGGATTACAAAGCTGCCTGCGAGATGCAGAATAACGCCAAAACGAGAGAGGATTTCCGCCGCGCAGCGGAAAAGTTTAAAAGCATAGGCGATTATGCAGATTGCTATGCCCGTGCAGAGACTTGCCGCAGTGAAGTGGAGCGGTTGACAAACGAGGCACGGGCGCGTTCCAAGGCAGAGGCGGAAAAGGCGGCTTCTGCCCAAAAGAGAAGGAAGATAATCATAAGCACTGTTGCAGTGCTTGCCGTTTCGCTTACGCTGGCAACGGTCCTTCTGCTAACGCAAGTGATCCTTCCGCAGAGAGATTATCGTGCTGCGGAGGAGCTCCTGGGAGCGGGCGACTACGACGGTGCTGCAGATGCCTTTGGTGCCTTGGGTGATTATAAAGACGCTGCGGAACGGGTGCAGGCAACCCACTATGCAAAGGCCGAGGCGTTGTTGGCTGCGGGAGACTATGCTGCCGCAGCGGAAGCCTTTGCCGCTTTGGGCGATTACAAAGATGCCAAAGAGCGCAGCTTTGAGCTTTGGAACACTGTGGCTGGAAATAAAGATGCCAAAGAGCGCAGCTTTGAGCTTTGGAACACTGTGGCTGGAAATACTGTCAGCGCGGGAGGTTTTAGCACAGTCGGTTTGAAATCCGACGGCACCGTGGTAGCTGTAGGAAATAACTATGGCGGTATGCTTGATGAGGTCAGCAACTGGACGGATATTGTGGCTGTCAGCGCCGGATATCTTCATACAGTGGGTCTGAAATCCGACGGTACTGTGGTGGCGGTAGGAGATAATGACTATGGAAAGTGCAATGTCAGCGGCTGGACGGATATTGTCGCTGTCAGCGCAGGGGCCTCGCATACAGTAGGTCTGAAATCCGACGGTACCGTGGTGGCTGCAGGAACTAATGAATACGGTCAGTGTGATGTCAGTGGCTGGACGGATATTGTCGCTGTCAGCGCAGGGGAGTATCATACAGTAGGTCTGAAATTCGACGGCACCGTAGTAGCCGTAGGAGCTACGAGAGATTTCGATGTTGGGCAGTGTGATGTCAGTGGCTGGACAGACATCAAGATTCCCAACTCGACCATGAAGAAATAAACGCGGGAGGAAATGCACTATGTCTAAATTTGTCATTGAATGCCCCGACTGTGGGCGCTATGCGGAAGCAAAGACCGGGTTCTTTGCAAGAAAGAAAATCGACTGTTCCTGCGGCTGCACCATCGACGTCCGCACGGACAAGCTGGCAAGCCGCACCTGTCCCCATTGCGGGAACAATGTGGTCTTTGATCAGAGCAAAGGCGCTTCCCGAAGCCATCGGGAAGCGCCCTTTATTTTCCGTTCTTCCTTCGCGGCGGCGGCGGTGGCGCCGCTGCGCTATCCGACGCGCTTGGGCAGGCGGATGGTCAGGACGATCTCGTTGTCCGTTTCCTCCTTTGTCGCGCAGGCGTCGATGCCCGCGCCGCGCACCAGATCGAGCGAATGGTTGACGCTGTTGAGAAACAGCCGCACGTCGCGCAGGATCAGCTTCCGCACGCCGCGCTTCTCGGTTTTCTGCCGCTCTAAGCAGGCGTCGATGTACGCCTCGGTCTTGGCCACGTTCAAGCCGCGTGCGACGATGACGCCGATCGCCGCGAGCCGCTCCTCCTCCGTTTCCAGCCGCAAAAGCGCCCGTGCGTGACGCTCGGACAGCCCGTGTCCCCGCAGCTGCTCCAGCACGGCGGGACTGTGGCGCAGCAGGCGCAGCTTGTTGGCGACGGCGCTCTGGCTCTTTCCCACCCGCGCCGCCGCCTGCTCCTGACTCAGCCCGTAGGTCTGCATCAGGCGCGCCAACCCCTGCGCCTCCTCGATGTAGTCCAGATCGCGCCGCTGCAAATTCTCCACCAGCGCGACCATGCCCGACTGTTCGTCGTCCACCGTCAGCAGGATGCACGGAACCTCCGCGCAGCCGGCGAGCTTTGCCGCGCGCAGCCGCCGTTCGCCCGCCACCAGCTCGTACCCCATCGCGCAGCGCCGCACCGTCAGCGGCTGTAGGATCCCGTAGCGCTCGATGCTGTCGGCCAGCTCCCGCAGCCCGTCGGCGTCGAAGATCTTGCGCGGCTGTGCCGGATTGGGACGGATCTGCCGAATGGGCAGGTAGAGGATGCGTCCGTTTTCCAGCAGCCCCCGACTCTTTCGCATTGGTGTTCCCCCCTTCCGCTTCTATTTTACTCCACGAGGCGGCGAAATCCCGCGAAAATCCGAGGCGCAACACAATAAGTTGTAGTAATTTTTCCGCCGAAGCACAATATATTGGGAAATAACGGGAAATGGGCGAAGGACGCGAAAAAGCGCACTTGTGTAACGGGGCGTTTTTCGGTATAATAGAAGGAAACGAAAGGAGTGAGCGCGATGACGGAGTTTCGCCTGCTTGCCGTCGGCGATGTGACGGGCGAGGGGGGAATGTCCCTCCTGCGGCGGCGTCTTGGCGCGCTGCGGCGGGAAAAGAAGATCGACTTCTGCGTGGTCAACGGGGAGAACGCCTCCCTTTTGGGCATGACGCCCCGACAGGCGGAGGATCTCTTCGCCGCCGGTGCGGACGTGATCACGCTGGGCAACCACACGTGGAACCGCCGCGAGCTGATCCCCTATCTTGCGCAGCAGGAGCGCCTTCTGCGCCCCGCGAACTTTCCGCCGCAGCAGCCCGGGCGCGGCTGGGGGTGCTACGACACGCCGTTCGGGACGGTCGCCGTGATCGACCTGATCGGCCGGTGCGGCATGGACTACACGCCGGATAACCCCTTCCTGCTGGTCGAGCGTCTGCTGCGAAGGATCGACACGAAGCTGATCTTCGTCGAGCTGCACGCCGAGGCGACCTCCGAGAAGCTGGCCATGGGACGGATGCTCGACGGCCGCGTGAGCGCCGTCTGGGGGACGCACACGCACGTGCAGACGGCGGACGACACGGTGCTGCCCGCGGGGACGGGCTATCTGACCGACCTTGGCATGACCGGCCCGATCCGTTCGGTGCTGGGCGTGTGCGTGGAGCAGTCCGTCGCCAAATTCCGCGGCGACCTGACCGGCCGCTACGAGGCGGCGGACGGCCCGTGCAAGCTCGAGGGCTGCATTTTTACCGTTGATGCCGGAAGCGGTCGCTGCCGGAGCGCAGAAAGGGTGGCGGTGCATGATTAGAGTATTGCAGGCGGGCGATTTCCATCTGGATTCGAGCTTTTCCGCCCTCACGCCGGAGCAGGCGGCGCAGAGCCGCGCCGAGCAGCGCGTCGCGCTCGAAGCGCTTGCGTCCTATGCCGAGGGGTGCGACCTGGTGCTGCTGACGGGCGACCTGTTTGACAGCGCACGAATTTATCGCGATTCGCTCGAGGCGCTCAAGGCGTTTTTCGCCGCCGTCCGCTGTCCGGTGTTCGTCTCGCCCGGGAACCACGATTACCTTGCGCCCGGCTCCCCCTATTTCACGGAGGAGTTCGGGTCGAATGTCCATATTTTCCGCTCCGGAGAGATCGAGCGCGTGCGCCTTGCCGCGTGCGATGTCTACGGCGCGGGCTTCACCGCGCCCCGATCGCCCGCGCTGCTCGAGGGCTTCCGCGTCGCCGATCCCGACACGATCAATCTGATGACGCTGCACGGCGACCTGACAAACGGCTCGATCTACGACCCCATCACGCCCGAACAGGTCGCCGCCTCCGGGCTGGACTACCTTGCGCTGGGGCACATCCACAAGCGCAGCGTCGCCGCCTTCGGCAAGACGACCTGCGTGCAGGCGGGCTGCCTGATGGGGCGCGGCTTTGACGAGTGCGGAAAGAAGGGCGCGATCCGCGCCGAGGTGAGCGAGCGCGGCGTTACGACGGAGTTTTTGCCCCTTCCGGTGCGCACCTACGAGGTGCTGACCGTGGAGGCGGGGGACGATCCGGCCGCGTCCGTCCTTGCCGCGCTGCCGGAGGATGCGGGCTGCATCCGCGTGATCCTGACAGGCGAGAGCGACGGGGTCGATACTGCGCAGTTGGAGGAGCGGCTGAAGGACCGCTGCTATCGGCTCACGATCCGCGACCGGACGACGCCGCGCCGCAGCCTTTGGGACTGCGCCGGTGAAGATACGCTGCGCGGCCGCGCGCTGGAGCTGCTCAAGGAGCGCTTCGACGGCGCGCAGGAGCCGGAGCAGCGCCGGACGGCGGTGCTTGCCGCCCGCCTGCTTTCCGACCTGATGGACGGACGGGAGGTGGCGCTGTGATCCTTTTGAAGCTGACGGCAAACTTCGGAAAGCTCCACGAGACCCGCACCTTTACCGAAGGGCTGAACATTCTGTGCCTGCCGAACGAGGCGGGAAAGTCCACGTGGAGCGCGTTCCTGCTTGCCATGCTCTACGGCGTGGACACGTCGGAGCGCGCCAGCGCGCAAAATGATTATTTACCTGTCAAGGAGCGCTACCGGCCGTGGGACGGAAGTCCCATGCGCGGCGAAATGGAGCTGCTTTGGAACGGAAGACACATTACCGTCCTGCGTACCTCCGGAAAGCAGGGCGTGATGGAGGAGTTCCGCGCCTTTGAGACGCAGAGCGGCCTGCCCGTGCGCGAGCTGACGGCGGAAAACTGCGGACGGGTGCTCTGCGGTGTGGAGCGATCCGTATTTGAGCGAACGGCATTCGTCCGTCAGCTCGGCCTGACCGTGACGAAGGACAGCGCGCTCGACCTCCGGCTCGGCGCGCTCATCACGACCGGCGAGGAGGGACGCTCTTACCTTGAGCTGGAGAGCGAGCTGCGCAAGAAGAAAAACCGTCTGGCCGGACGCGCGGGGCGTCTGCCCGAGCTCAAGGCGCAGGCGGACACGTTAGAGCGCACGCTGACGCAGCTGCACGCGCTTCAGGACGAGGCGCTGCACCTGTCCGCCTCCTGTGAGGAGGCGCGCGGCGAGGAGGCGCGCCTGTCGGCGCTCGTCGAGCGCATCCGCCGCGCCAAGGTGGCGCGGCAGCACGCCGGTTTTGCGGAGCTGAAGGAAAAGCTGGCGCAGGAAGAGGCGCAGTGCAGCCGCCGCGCGGCGGAGCTGAAGGAGCTGCCGCCCGAAGACGAGCTGCGCGCCCTTGCGCACGAGCTGGAACGAACCAAGAACGAATGGCACACGGCGCAGATGGAGGCGGCGCTCTGTCCGCCGCTGCCGGAGCCGCCGCCGATCCCTGCCGGCTTTTCGCAGGACGGCGACGTGCGCAGCGACGTGGAGGCGCTTCGAGACGTGCCGTCCGCGCCGCCCGTGCCGTGGGCAGGACTGCTGAGCGCCGCGCTGCTGGCGGTCGGCGGCGTCGCGGGCTTCTTCTTCCGCCCGATCCTTGCGCTGCTGCTTGCGGCGGGGCTGGCGCTCGGCGGCGTCGTCCTGACGCGCTATCTCAAGCGGCGCACGCAGGCGCAGCGGCGGCAGGCGCAGGCGCAGCAGATCGCGCAGCGCTATCGCGTCGCCTCGGCGGAGGAGCTTTCGCAGCGGGCTGCGGACTGGTTGCGGGCGACACGGGAATATGAGACGAAAAAACAAACCGTCGCCGCGCAGCGGCAGCAGCTTTTCGCGGCGGTGGAAGCGCGCAAGGCGGCCTATGACGCCGTCTGCGCGCGCCCCTTCGGGGGCGATGAGGAGGCGCTCAAGGCGGCGCTGCGCGCCCGTGCGGACTACGACGCGCAGCTGCGTCAGCTCGAGACGCTGCGCAGTCAGGTCGCGCAGTGGCAGGCGCTCCTTCCCAAGGAGGAGGCGCCGGCCGACGAGCAGGCGCTCGCGCTGGACGAGGCGAAGCTCGGCTATGCGCATCGCGCCGCGCAGCAGCGCCTTTCGGAGCTGACCACGCGCCTTGCCCGAATGCAGGGCGAGATCCGCGCCCACGGCGACGCGGTCGCGCTGGAGGCGCAGCTGGAGCAGGTCAAGGCGGCGCAGGAGGACGCGCAGAAAAAATGCGCCGCCATCGACCTTGCCGCGGACGTGCTGCGGCAGGCGGATGAGGCGCTGCGTTCCCGCTTTTCGCCGCAGGTCACGGCGCTTGCGGGGAAGCTGCTGCATCGGCTGACGTGCGGGAAGTACGATCGGGTGCTGCTGGCCAAGGATATGCGTCTGTCTCTGCGCGAGAGCGACGGGATCCGGCCGGTCGCCGCGATGAGCTGCGGCGCAGCGGATCAGATGTATCTGGCGCTGCGGCTCTCCATGGTCGAGCTGCTGCTCGCGCCGGATGTTCCCATGGTACTCGACGACGCGCTGGTGAATTTTGACGACGCGCGCACCGCGGCGGCGCTTGCGCTGCTGCGCGCACAAAAGCGGCAGGTTCTGCTCTTTACCTGCCGCCCGCTGAAGGAGGAACCGTAATGTATTTTGATTCGCACGCGCATCTGGACGAGCGGTGCTTCGATCCGGATCGGGAAGATGTCTTCGCGCAGATCAGAGCCGCCGGCGTGCGGCTTGTGATGAATGTCGGCTCTGACCTCGCCTCCTCCGAGCGCTCCGTCGCGCTTGCCCGACAGCACGCGTGGATCTACGCCTCCGTCGGCAGTCATCCGGACGATGCCGCCGCGGTGGACGGCGCGCTGCTCGACCGTTACCGGGCGCTTGCGCAGGAGCCGTGCGTTCGGGCAATCGGAGAGATCGGTCTGGACTACTACCACGAGGATGTGCCGCGTGCGCGGCAGATCAACGCCTTCGAGGAGCAGCTTGCCCTTGCGCAGGCGCTCGACCTTCCGGTGATCGTCCATGAGCGCGAGGCGCACGGCGATGCGATGGACATCGTGCGGCGCAACCCGCAGGCGCGCGGCGTCTTCCACTGCTTCTCCGGCTCGCCCGAGATGGCGCTGTGGCTGGTCGAGCGCGGCTGGTATATCGGCTTTACCGGCGTCGTGACCTTCAAAAACGCACGCCGCGCCGTCGAGGCGGTGCAGGCGCTGCCCATGGAGCGCATCCTCATCGAGACGGATTGTCCCTATATGGCGCCGGAGCCGTATCGCGGAAAACGCAACGACAGCCGTTACCTCCCGCTCATCGCGGCAAAGATCGCGCAGATCAAGGGGCTCAGCCCCGAGGAGGTCGGGCTGCGCACGACGGAAAACGCCTGCCGCCTGTACGGCATTGCCGACGGATCGGCGCTATAGACCGGACGCCCAGTCGATCGGCGCCTGCCCGTTTTCGCGCAGAAATTCGTTCGTGCGCGAGAAGGGCTTGCTGCCGTAAAACCCGCGATAGACGGACAGCGGGCTGGGGTGCGGCGCGCACAGAAGCAGCCGCGGCGCTTGTGTTTTCACGAGCGCCGCTTTCTTTTGCGCCTGCGCGCCCCAGAGCAGAAAGACGATCGGCTGCGCTAACGTGTTCGTCGCCGCGATCACCGCGTCGGTGAAGCGCTGCCAGCCCCACGCGGCGTGGCTGTTGGCTTTGCCGCGCTCCACGGTCAGCACCGTGTTGAGCAGCAGCACGCCCTGCCGCGCCCACGGCGTAAGGTCGCCGCTCTCCGGCAGCGGGCAGTGCAGATCGTCCGCAAGCTCTCGATAGATGTTTCGCAGCGACGGCGGCAGGGGCGTGCCGCGCTGCACGGCGAAGGCAAGGCCGAAGGCCTGCTGCGGCTCATGGTAAGGATCCTGCCCGAGGATCACGACGCGAACCTTCCCCGGCGGCGTCAGCGTAAGGGTATACAGCTCCCGCCCCGCCTCCGGATAGATCGTGCTCTGCGCGCGCGCCTGCGCGACGCGGCGCGTCAGCGCGGCATAGTAGGGGGATGCGAACTCGTCCTGTAAAAGCGTCTGCCATGACGGCATAGGATCGCCTCCTTTTTCCCGATTATAGCATGCGGCAGCCGTTCGGCGCAAGTATTGCTTGACGAAAGCGCCCGCATCGTGTAGAATATAAGGAAACGACAGTTCGAAACCATCCTGTCGATAAACAAAACTATGGAGATGAAAACATGAATACCCGATCCATCACGCGTGCGGCGGTGATCGCCGCGCTCTACGTTCTGCTCACCGTGGGGCAGGATCTGCTCTTCCCCGGCAGTGCCTCCAACGCCATCCAGTTCCGCGCCGCCGAGGCGCTGTGCGTCCTCGCGCTCTTCACGCCGGACGCGATCTTCGGCCTGAGCCTCGGCTGCCTGATCTTCAACCTGACGAACGCCGGCGCGCTGCCGCTGGACTGGTTTGTCGGCACGGTGGCGACGCTGCTTGCCGCGATCTTCGCCTATCGGCTGCGTCATGTGCGCGTCCTGCGCCTGCCGCTTCCCGCGCTGCTGATGCCGGTCGCCTTCAACGCGGTTTTGGTCGGCTGCGAGCTGACGATCTACATTCCGGAGCTGCCGCTGTGGCTCAATATGCTCTATGTTGCCGTCGGAGAGGCGGGCGTGATGCTGACGCTTGGGCTGGCGCTCTACTTTGCGCTGCGCGCACGCGGACTGGATCGACGCCTGTTTTCCTAACAAAGGAGGAACCGAAAATGAAACGAATTTTGCTTGCCCTGCTCTGCCTGAGCCTGCTTCTCGCGGCCTGCTCGAAGAAAAAGACGCCCTCCGGACCGTCCGCTTCGCAGACCGTGACGCAGAGCGAAGCGCCGTCCGAACCGCTCTCGCCCGCGCAGCCGACGCAGCCGCCCGCGACCGAAGTGTCCGAGGAGCCGCCCGCGACGGAAAGCGGCATCGCCTACCGCTCCCTCAGCGGTACCTCGACCGTGGAGGATATGGAAGCGGCGGAGGGACGCGCGCCGGACTTTAGCTTTGAGAGCAACGGCACGACCGTCTATGCCTACAACGATGTCACCCTGCCCGACGGCCTGTTCTTCACGCAGGTGCAGTTCAGCTTCCAGCCGGACTATGTGCGCGTGTCCTGCACCTACACGGCGCAGGAAAACCTTGACACGGTGCGCGGCGAATGGTGCGCCGTGATGGACGGGCGTTACGGCGCGTCGGCGGCGGGAAATACGCAGACCTGGTCGGATGCACACGGCAGCTACGCCATGCTCACCCAGCTCAACGACACGACCTTGCAGCTTGCGTTCTACCTTGTCCCCTAAATGAAAAACCGCGCGGGAGGATCCCCGATCCTCCCGCGCATTTCCTTTCTCTGTGTGCCGCGCCTTTCGGCGAGGCGGGTAAAAAGCGCCCTCAGACGAGAGCGCTTTTGCTGCATCCAGTGTCGTTGCTTTCGTCTGCACCCAAGGCTCCCCTGTGTAAGGGGAGCTGTTGAGCGATAGCGAAACTGAGGGGTTGCCTGCTGGCAGTTCCGTATTGGAGAAGGCATGGATGAATGTGGCGGCTTTGACAACCCCTCCGGCAAAAATCTTCGATTTTTGCCACCTCCCCTTACACAGGGGAGGCTTTGGGGTGTGCGCTGTGCTTACAGTTTCATCATGCGCCGCGCTGCGGCGCTCACGCCATCAGACGCGAGAGGGCGTCGGCGATGCAGCCCTCGTCGCAGGAGGCGACCTCAATGAAGCCGCGTCCGCGCAGCGCGGGGTCGCAGTCACGCGGGATAAAGGCAAGATCCGCCTCCAAAAGCATCGACAGGTCGTTCAGCCCGTCGCCTGCGCAGGCAAGCACGGGACGGTTCAGCTCCGCCGCCATTGCGCGCGCCGCCTTTCCCTTGTCAACGCCTGACCTGCCGATCTCGACCACGCGGGGAAGCGAGCGCGTCACATAGCACGCATCGCCGCAGAAGGCCTGCACCCGCTCCATCAGCGCCGCGATGCGCGCGTGCTCCTCCGGCGTGACCGCGTCGGTCGGGCCGCCGCACGTGCTGCACGCGACGAGCTTGACCCAGGGCAGCTCGGGCGGCGTACCCGTGCAGTAGATCGGCTTGACGCCCTCGCACTGCATGAACTCGTTGCGCCACGTCGATTCGGACAGCACGCAGTGCGTGTCCGCGCTTTGCAGCTCCAGATAGAACTCCGGTGCGGTCGCCTTCAGGTACTCCGCCGCCCGTTGCAGCGCCGCGCCCGCCGG
>USIH01000054.1 GCA_900554705.1 uncultured Eubacteriales bacterium | reverse complement strand
TACCACCCGCTGGCAGAGCTGGTGGGGATTTATGTGGAGGTTGTGGAGGTATAAGCACAAAAGGAGGCCCGCATGGACACAGGGCAAAAGCTGACAGAGCAAGAGCTTGCAAAACTGGAAAAGAGAATTTTCACAGTTTACCAAGAGGCATACAACGGCTTGGACGCGACGATCCGGGAATATTTCAGCAAATTCTCTGAGCGGGACAAAGAAATGAAAGCGCAGCTGGACGCGGGCAAGATCACGGAAGAGCACTACAGGCAATGGCGGATCGCCCAGATCGGGCGCGGGAAACGCTTTGAGGCGCTGCGCGATCAGGTAGCCGAGCGCATGACGAACGCCAACGCAACCGCCGTTGCTTACGTCAACGATGCAACGCCGAACATTTACAGTTTGAACCGGAATTTCGCGGCGTACACCATTGAGCAGCTGACCGGCGATGTCGGCTTCAACATCTGGGACGAACAGACCGTGAAGCGCCTGATCTCAGAGCAGCCGGAGCTTATGCCGTACTATCCAGAAAAGCGGGCGCTCAATCGCGGGATAGATCTTGCATACGGGAAAAAGCAGATCACGGCCAGCGTCACCAGTTCCATTTTGCAGGGCCGGAGCATCAAAGGCATGGCGGATGATCTGCAAAGCCGCATTACCACCATGAACCGCGACAGCGCCATCCGGACGGCGCGCACAGCCGTCACCGGCGCACAGAACGCCGGGCGGCTGGATTCCTATTATGCTGCCGAGAAAATGGGAATCAAGTGCAGAAAACAATGGATGGCGACGCTCGACGGAAGAACCCGCCACTCCCACGCGACGCTCGACGGCGAGATCGTGGACAACGACAAAAAGTTCTCCAACGGCTGCCGATACCCAGGCGACCCAAACGGCCCACCGTCAGAAATCTATAACTGCCGCTGCACGCTGGTATCCGAGATTGAAGGAACCGACACCTCCGGAGGCAAGCGCCGCGCCAGGAACCAGGCGACCGGACGGAATGAGCTGATTGAGAACATGAGCTATGCTGAATGGGCAGGGTGGAAAAAGAAAAATGGACGTTAAATTTATCGACAACTCAGAGGAAATCAAGGACAATATGAAAAACGCGCTGCTTCGTGCGCTTGAAAAGATCGGAATGACGGCTGAAAAGTACGCGAAGCGGCTGTGCCCGGTGGACACCGGCAATCTGAGGAACAGTATCACGCACCGCGTAGATGAAGGGGAACCGGCTGCATACATCGGAAGTGATATGGAATATGCCGCATACGTCGAACTCGGAACCGGCAAGCATTATCCGGGCGGGAGACCTACGCCGTGGGCGTATCAGGACGCGAAGGGGAACTGGCACTGGACGGCTGGAAACAAAGCACAGCCGTATTTGAAGCCCGCAGCAGCGGACCATGCGGCGCAATACCGGCAAATCATCGAAAACGAACTGAAAAACGGATAAAAAACAACGGAATCCCCCAGCTGGGGGATTGCGTTGTTTTTTGCATGGTAGAATTGGAACGTAAAATTATACGTTCGCCCGCGAAGAATTGCGGCCAAAGGAAAGGAGAACGAACATGGCACTGACGCGAAAGCTCCTGAAGGGCATGGGGCTGACGGAAGAGCAGATGGACACGATCATTGAGGCGCACACCGATACCGTGGACGGGCTGAAAAGCGATCTCGCGCGGTATAAGGCAGACGCCGAAAAGCTCCCCGGAGTACAGGCGGAGCTTGAAAGCCTGAAAGCCAAAGGCGACGATGGCTGGAAGGATAAGCACGATAAGGTCAAAAAGGAATTTGACGACTACAAAAGAGAGCAGATGCAGAAGGAAACCAAGAGCGCGAAGGAATCCGCGTATCGGGAACTTTTGAAGTCTGCGGGTATCAGCGAAAAGCGCATTGACGCGGTTTTGAAGGTCACCGATCTGACCAGCGTTGAGCTGGAAGACGGCAAGATCAAGAACGCCGACGAGCTGCGCAAGTCCATCAAGGAAGAGTGGGCGGACTTCGTTGTTACCACCAAGCAGAAGGGCGCGGACACCAAAGATCCGCCCGCAAACAACGGCGGCGCTATGAGCCGGGACGACATCTTCAAAATCAGGGACGCGTCTGAACGGCAGGCAGCAATTGCCGCAAATCTCAATTTGTTCGGAAAGGAAGAATAATATGGCAGCAAAAAACAACCTGACCATGACGAGCGACGTTCAGGTAACCGCTCGCGAAATCGATTTTGTAACCCGCTTTGCGCGGAACTGGCAGCACCTGCGCGACATTCTCGGCATTATGCGCCCCATCAAAAAGCAGCCGGGCACCGTCCTGAAATCCAAGACTGCAAGCGTGACGCTCGCGCAGAGCGTCGGCGAGGGTGAAGAGATTCCCTACTCCAAAGCGACGGTTGTTGAGAAGGACTATGCGAACATCAACGTCGAAAAGTACGCGAAGGCGGTCTCCATCGAGGCGATCAAAGAATACGGATATGACGTCGCAGTCGCGATGACCGACGAGGCGTTCCTGTATGAGCTGCAGACCAATGTAACCAATCGTTTCTACGATTATCTGAATACCGGACTGCTGACCGTCAGCGAAACCAACTGGCAGCGCGCGCTTGCAATGGCGAAGGGCGCAGTCATCAACAAGTTCAAGCAGATGCACCGCACCGCGACCAACGTTGTCGGCTTCGTGAACGTAATGGACCTGTACGATTACCTCGGTGGCGCAGACATCACCATTCAGACCGAGTTCGGATTCCAGTACATCAAGAATTTCATGGGCTACAGCACGGTTTTCCTGCTGTCCGACGATGAGATCAAGCGCGGCCGCGTGATCGCGACGCCAGTTGAAAACATCGTTCTGTACTATATCGACCCGGCTGACAGCGATTTCGCCCGTGCCGGTCTTGATTACAGAACCGATGGCGAAACAAACCTTGTCGGCTTCCACGTGCAGGGCAATTATTCCACCGCCGTCTCCGAGTCCTTTGCGATCATGGGGCTCACCCTGTTTGCGGAGTACCAGGACGGCATTGCCGTTGCTGACATTGACGAGACCCCGGCGCTCGGCACGCTGACGGTTACCTCTGCGGCGGGCACGGCGACAGGCGACACGAAGGTCACGGTCAACCCGGCGAAGGAAGCGTCTGGGAATGTCTACAAGTACAAGGTAGGCGATTCGGCTGAGACTGTGGCCTATGGCCAGAATGTAAGGACATGGTCGACGTGGGACGGCAAGTCCGATGTCACGGCAGCGACGGGCAAGAAGATCACAGTCGTTGAGGCTGACGCGACTTACAAGGCGCAGAAGGCAGGCAACGCCACGGTAACGGCGAAGTAAGGAAGGAGGCGGCGCAATGCTGACCGAATTGTGCGGAGTTCTGCGGAACTGGTTTGAAACAGACCGGATCAGCGGAACGTACACAGTAGAAAACGGCAGCATTGCGCTGCCGTTCCTGCAAGAAGGGCAATTCTTCCGGATTGTAGGATCCGTTTTTAATGACGGTGTGCACCAATACCCGGATTACGGGATGGCCGATGAGACCTTTGACGGCTCTGTCTGGCCGATGGCCGTCCCCTCCGCTGTCCTAGCCCTCGAAGCTGAGATCAGAGCATGGCAGGAGAAAAACGGGGACGCGGCAGCAAGCCCGTTTACCTCGGAAAGCTTCGGCGGCTATAGCTACTCGAAGGGATCAAGCGGAAGCACGTCCGCGAGCGGGGCCGTGACATGGCAGACGACGTTCAAATCGCGCATGAACCAGTGGAGGAAGATCTGATATGAGCTTACTTGATGATTTTGCCCGCCCGTGCGTGCTGCTCGAAAAAAGCCGCACACCGGATGGAGCGGGCGGATATATCACAACATGGACGGATGGCGCGGAGTTTATGAACTATCAGGCGCTTGACACGTCCATGGAGGCGCGCAGAGCGGAGAAAGAGGGCGTGACAAGCGTTTACTCGGTGCTTGTGCAAAAAGCCGTACCAATCGATTATAACGACTTCTTCCGCGACAAGACGACCGGCGAGACGTACCGCGTTACGTCCGAGCCGAAGGACAAACAGACGCCGAAGTCCGCTAGCTTTGCCCTGAAATACTTCACTGCTGAAAAGAAAGCACTGCCAACATGACAAAAGACAAAGCATTGCACGCGTGGTTCTCACAATTCCTGACGGCCTATCCCGCGTCCAGCGTGCCGGACGACGCCGTTTTCCCGTGGCTGACCTATGAACTGATCACAGGCGCGTGGGACAGCGGAGAAATCGGCCTGACAGTAAATCTGTGGTACTACACCACGCAGGAAGCGGAGCCAAACGCAAAAGCACAGGAGATCGCGGACGCGATCGGCCTCGGCGGCGTATTTGTGCCGTGCGACGGCGGCGCGATCTGGATCAAGCGCGGATCTCCGTGGTGTCAGAACGTCCGGGACGATTCTGATGCAAATATCAAGCGGCGGTACTTGAACATTACAATCGAGTACATCACCGCAAACTGAAAGGACTGATTTCATGGCGAAATTCACAAAAATACCTGCTGATACCTTCAAGCAGCTGCAAATCAACGCCGGTGTAATTCTGAGCGATTTCGCACCGGCGACCGGTGCGTTTGAACCAGAAAATCAGCTGGGCGCAACGACCGGCGGCATTACGTTCGCGGCGACACCGACGTTCTCTGACTACGGCGAAGATGTAGATAATTGCCCCAAGAATACACTCGAACTGAAACGGCTGGATGACGTGGACGTAAAGTGTTCCGGAACGTTTGTCACGGTGACGACCACATCTGCCAAATCCCTTATGGCGGCGGCGGACATCGACGGCACGGACGCAACGAAAGTTGTTCCGCGCCGCGACCTGGACAGTGCCGACTTTAAGGACATCTGGCTTGTCGGCGACTACTCTGACAAGAACGGTGCAACCAATGGCGGCTTTATCGCAATCCGTTTGATGAATGCGCTTTCTACCGGCGGATTCCAGCTGAAAACCGCCGACAAGGGCAAGGGACAGATGGCGTTTGAATACACCGCGCATTATTCGATCTCAAAGCAGGATGTCGTGCCGTATGAACTGTACATCAAGGCCGGTACGGCAGAAACCTGATAGGAGGCCGATATGAAACTTTCGGAATTCAGCACCGATAAGGCGGCAGATGTCCTCTGCGAAATCAGCGTATACGCGCTGAACATCGTGGCAGACGAAGAACTCAGGGGAAGCCTGAAAAAGCTGACAGACGACGAAAAGCCGCAGACAGTCGGCGAGAGGTACGCAATCGGCGTGCAGCGCATCGGCCAGTGGATCCCACTGATCCTAAAAAAGCATAGAGAAGACGCGTTCAGCATTCTGGCTGTGGTAAACAGCGTGACAGTTGACGCGATCCGGGAGCAGAACGTTCTCGCCACAATGCGGCAGATCCGGGAACTGGCCGAGGACAAAGATCTCACTGATTTTTTCAAATCGTGCGCGTCGGAGGCGAAAGCGTAACGCTTGCGCTTCTGGCAGCTCCAAAAATAAGCGCCGGAGGGCTGATTCGCCTTTTGCCGATTTTAATAAAGCGGCAGAACGAGGAATCAGCCTTTCGCATTTATGCGGCGGAGTGTATGCGCACGATCACGGAAAATACAGCGAAATTCGCGGGCGGAAGCTTTGTGCAGGCAAAGTACACCGACATCATCAGCCCGAAGCCGCAGGATAACCGAACCTGCGAGGAGATCACCGCCGACGTTGTACGCCGGTGCGGATTGAAGGTGAAAAAATCCAAAGATGAATCTGTTTGAACTTTTTGTAAAAATCGGCGCCGATACGTCCGAGGCCGACAAGGGCATCGACGAAACCGGGAAGAAAACATTTGGGCTTGGCGAAAAAATAAAGAGCGGGCTTGCAACTGTCGGAAAGGCCGCAGTTGTCGGCGTGACCGCAGCGGCGACGGCAATCGGCACAATCGGCACAAAGGCGATCCAGGCATACGCAGACTATGAGCAGCTTGTCGGCGGCGTGGAGACGCTTTTTAAGGATAGCCAAGATAAAGTCATGGAGTACGCAAACAACGCGTACAAAACCGCTGGGCTGTCTGCGAATGAGTACATGGAGACGGTGACAAGCTTTTCTGCATCCCTGCTGCAGTCTCTCGATGGGGATACCAGTGCAGCGGCAGAAAAAGCAAATTTGGCGCTGACTGATATGTCCGATAATGCCAACAAAATGGGATCGGACATGACTTTAATCCAAAATGCATATCAGGGCTTCGCAAAAGCAAACTATACGATGCTTGATAACCTCAAGCTCGGCTACGGCGGCACGCAGGCCGAAATGCAGCGCCTCCTTGAAGATGCGGAGAAAATTTCCGGTATCAAATACGATATTTCCAGCTATGCGGATATCGTAGATGCAATCCATGTCGTGCAGACCGAAATGGGCATCACCGGCACGACCGCAAAAGAAGCCGCGTCCACAATTCAAGGCTCGTTCGGTATGGTAAAAGCCGCATGGAAGAACCTCGTGACCGGCCTCGCCGACCCGGATCAGAATCTCGGAACTCTCGTGGGCAACTTCACGGATTCCATTGTCGTTGCGGGCAATAACCTGATCCCGCGCATTCAGGAGCTTTTGCCGCGCATTGTGGAGGCGATTACTACGCTGATGGTAACCGTAAGCACGCAGCTTCCGGGCATACTCGGATCCACCCTTCCCTCGCTTATAGAGGGCGCATCAAATCTGGTTACCGGGCTTATGTCCGCGCTCCCGGAGATCCTTACCGTTCTGGGCGATATCGCGCCGACGGCAATTGGAATTCTAGTCCCGGCTATAGTCGAGCTTCTGCCGGAAATCATTCAAACCGGTATAGATGTTGTTATCTCTCTGGTACAAGGCATTACGGAGACGCTTCCGGAATTGATCCCGGCGGCAACAGAAGCAATCATCAAAATCGCTGAAACGCTGACCGACCCTGGAAATCTCGGGAATTTGGTAGATGCGGCGCTTGAGATCATCCTCGCTCTGGCGGATGGAATCATTGACGCCGTCCCGAGGCTGCTTGAGGTGGCTCCCAAGATTATCACAAATCTCATAACCGCGCTTACTGAAAATTTCCCCAAAATCATCGAATCCGGCGCAAAACTTGTTAAATCGTTGATCGATGGCCTGATTAAATCCATTCCGCAGCTTACTGAGACTGCGCCAAAGCTTATTATCGGGATTGTACAGGGGATTCTCAACAATCTTCCGCAAATCATCATGTCCGGCCCGCAAATCATTATGGCGCTTATTGAGGGCCTTATTAGCGCAATCCCGGATCTTGTCATGTCGATCCCAACGATAATCAAATCGATTGTAGATACCTTCCTGGGCTACGATTGGAGCAGCATTGGCAGCAACATTGTCGACGGAATCAAAAATGGATTTTTGAATATGTGGGATAGCCTGAAAAAGACAGTTAGCAATATGGTAGACGGCCTTGTCGGCGGAGTCAAAAGCATTCTCGGAATTGCGTCTCCGTCCAAAGTCTTTGCTGGGATCGGCGGCTACATGGCCGAGGGCCTTGGGCAGGGCTTCAGCCGCGAAATGACCGGCGTTCGGAAGGATATCGAGGATCAGATGACTTTTGGCACAACGTCCTTCTCCGTATCCGGCGCGGCAAAGTCCTCCGTCGGCGTCGTAAACGGCCTGCTGGCCAACAACCAGTCCGGTACGCCGATGCAGATCAACCTTGTGCTCGATGGGCAGACGATAGCAAGAGCAATATTCGATCCGCTGCGGGGCGAGATCGTACAAAGGGGTGTATCGCTTGCGTAGGATTAAAATCACGGACGGAAAAAACACGGTCACGCTTCTGCGCGATCTCGTGTTCACGATTCAGCCGAAGGATATTGGCGCAACCGCGACAATGGCATCCGGAAAAACGGTAATGGATATCATTGGCGTTAAAAACGAGCTGAAAATTCCGACTGGCTGGCTATCCGTTGAAGACCTCAGAAAGCTCCGTAGCATGATAAACTCCAGGCACGTCCTGAGCGTGACATACCCGGACGTTGATGGCGACAAAACACGGGATTTTCTGTTCAGTCAGCCGGAATACAAGGGCATTATTTACGATGAGGACGGGGTTTCCCAATGGAGCGGCGTGACCATCACCGCAACGCAGCAAGGGGTGGACTGATGCAAAAGGTATCAAGTGGATTTACGCCGTTTTCTGCCGTCCGGGATATTGGAATGCTCGTCCGGTTTTACCTCGTCGATCCGTCCGCAAAAAAGAACGGAACGGTTTCGGCATCGGATTCCGCGCCGGGGACCAAAGCAAGCGAGACAATCAGCGAAAACGAAACCATATCCGGGAAGTTTGCCGGGCTGGAGCTGAATCGATGGATGCTGGATGGCACAATTGATATCCCAAATGACGGATTTGAAGGGCAGCAAACAGGTTGGTGGAGCGGGGAAGTTTCGGACGAAAATGCGGAGCTGGATAGTACCATCACCTTCGAGTTCTCCGCGCCAGTGTCGACCGTTGGATGGTCGCTGCTGTTCGATGATAAAATGCAGCAGTATCCGGCCCAGATCACACTAACCGCATACGGGAGCGACAACGCCGTGATTGCAGCCGCAACAAAAGCGATCACACAGGTTCGGCAGAACATCAGCCTGCCAGCGGCAAATTACACAAGGCTGACGCTTCAGTTCGATAAGACGTACTTGCCGAAAACACGGGCAAGGCTGCGACAGATCGATTTCGGCCTGACGGAAACATATGAAAACGATAGCTTGGCAAATGTGCAGATCGTGGAGGAAGCGTCCGTTTCCTGCGATGCTTTCCCGTCGAGGCAGATATCCTTTACGTTCGATAACGCTGATCACAGATACAACATCCTCAATCCAGATGGAATTTTTGCGGTGATTCAGGAGGGGCAAAAGCTTCTAGCAAAGTGCATCGTAAACGGAGAAAACGTCGATGTCGGCGAATTTTTCTTCACGTCGGTAACGGCAACAAATTCCGGCGTGACGGCGCAGTTGGTAGGAAACGATATGGCGGCGGCGCTCGAACGGGCGACGTATGAATCCGGCAGTGCCGTTGCGTGCGAGTTGCAAGCGGCGGTTGCCTCCGTTCTGGACGGCTACGATATCACCGTGATATACGGAGACGAAGCGGCAGAAAGAACAGTTGTTCCCGCAATTCCCAGAAAAACAACGCGCCGGGAAGCAATCCGGCTGCTGGCGCAGGCGGCCATGTGCTCCGTGTGGTTTGATCGAGCTGGGAATCTGCATATTGCGGAGCTGTCTTCCGGCACTGTGCGCGGGGCCATAACACCGGATGAGCTGTATGATTACGACGGCGTGAGCATCGCGGAAGCGGTTGACTGCGTGGAGCTGCACATCAAGAGCGATTATTCAGATAGCGTCGACGAAACGGTAACAGCCGGGAGCGGAAAAAACATCAAGAGCATCAACAATCCGTGCGTGGCCCCAGCAAATTATCAAAGCGTTGCCGCATGGCTGCTGGCACAGTATAACCGCCGCAAAATCTACAGCGTAAAAAACCGGTGCAACCCGGCGCTCGAAACCGGCGACACGATCAAAATTTCGGACGCATTCGGACAGAATGAGAGCGCGGTGCAGACGGGACTCGCGCTAACATTTGATGGGGGCCTTTACGCAATCACAAAAGGAGTGGGTGTATGAGCACGATTATCGATACCCTCATCACCAATCGGACGCAGGAGGACGTGGAGCGGGTGCGGAAGCTGGCGGCGAAGGGCTTTGCTGCCATGACCGCAGCCGAGCAGGCGGAATGGCTGGCCGGGATGAAGGGCGCGTACAACGCTTCCGATCTGAACCGCGTGGGAACAGCCCTGAATTATCTGGCGGGCCGCCTTGGCGCGATCTGCGGTAAGAGCATCACGTGGACAGCGAAAACCGATTGGGCCGTCACGGACATCCCAGCGGCCTCACAGGCTGAGACGTACAGACGGCAGATACAGGACATTCGCGACGCGCTTGCGTATCCTGCCGGGACGCCGGACGCGCCGCAGCTGGGCCGCCTGACCTACATCGGCGCAAATGATATCGAGCGCATTCTTGCGCTCTGCGAAGACTTAATCGTCAACGTTGCAAAATCTTTTCGTCACGCCGGCGCGGCGGAGTGCGCCGCAGGAGGATTACTCACATGAAAGATAGGCAGCCAACACAGGTTTTAGCCAACGGCGCGATCCGCTACGGCGTCTATAACGCCGACGGCACGCTCAACCACTACGAATACCTCAAGCGCGAGGACGCGCCTACCGTCGAGGGTACGCCGCTCAACAAGGCAAATCTCCTGTCTGACGCCACCGCCGTCAAACTCTGGCCGAACACAACCACGAGACCGGAAGATCCGACCGTCAACGACGCGCTCGGCAAGCTTTCGGAGGGTACGGCCAAGGTCGGCGACATCGCTATCACCGCCCGCACAGACCTGTCCGACGCATGGCTGCTGTGTAACGGTCAATACATTACTGAGGAGCAGTATCCAGAGCTGTTCAATACTCTGCGAGTTAGTGCTAGTGCTGCACCGTGGAATACACAGCTACTTCCTACTGTAACATCGAAATATGATATCAATGATATCACAACACTCTCGTACGCGAATGGATACTGGTTTCTCAATAAGCATAGACATCTCTACTGTTCTACTGATCTTATTGGCTGGATAGATATTACACCTTCGGATTTAACCAGGTATGCTGGAACTGACTATACAGCTACACTACTCACAACATTGTCTGTACACTACTGGCAAGGTCGATATGTAGCTCTAGCTTGGTTGGAGTATAAAGCAAACAGCTACGCATATGCAGTTATGTACACAAATCAGCTGCAACAGACCGGATGGAAGCTGGACTACATTACAAGCTGGTACCCTAGTACTGCTACCCAGACTATATATTATCAAAAACTATTTTTCGACGGGACTAACTACTATTTCTACTACTCTAATGGCACGTATAACTCTGATACACACTTCGACGATTACGATGGAGGTCTGTGTTCTGTATCTGAACTAGTAGATTCGTTTAACCCTGTAGGTACTTCCAGGTGGACATATAAAAACTTCGGTACTCTTTATTACGTAGACTTCTACGATGAGCCAACAGGCTGGTTCTACCTTTCTCAGCGATCTGCACCCTCAAGCGGCATACAAGGTATATACAGAACACGGACGATATTGGGTTCATATACCGCCACATATATACCAGTGCCAGGCACTTCCGATAGTTTGAGTGCTTCTGCCGTACTTTCAACCTATACAGTATCCGGTGATACGATTGTCGCTAGCTATACTCATACAACACCATATAAGCTTTATAGATCTGACGACAGTGGTAAGACTTTTACGCAGATTTACTCAACAACATCTGCAAGCGAGATAGCATTTCTACAGCTAGTAGCAGGCATATTATGTGCTTGGAGCAGCGATACGAAAATTGTAATGCTGTTCGATGCTGATAATATCTCAAATCAATCTATTGCAATGGATACACAGCTTTCAACAATATGCAGCACGCACAGCAACACAATAGCTATTATCTCCACGGACTATAATAGCATACTGTATCAAGATTTTACTCACAGTAAGAAAAAATTACCAAATATTTCGCCCGACAGTCGCAGTAAGGCATATATTAAAGCTCTGGAGGAATGAGCCATGCGGGACAGAATCGGAACAAACGACCTTGCAAACGGGGCTGTCCGGTACGGGGTATATGACGCGGCGGGAAGCCTGCTGCGCTATGAATGGATCCGCCCGGAGGACGAGCCGCTGGAAGCTGGAACGCCGCTCACCGCAGAAAATCTGCTGACCGCGCAGGCCGCCGAAAAGATCTGGCGAGCGGGCGACGCACCGGCGAACCCGATGGTAAATGAGGCATTCGGGAAGCTGTCGGAGCCGAATTATCACGTCGGCGATATCCTAACGACCGTCCGCGTCCTATCCGCCCCGTGGCACGCCTGCGACGGCTCGACCTTCGACCAGATAGCCTACCCGGCCCTCTACGCAGCCCTCGGCGGCACGACGCTGCCGACGATCAGCTATTCCAGCGATACCACCACCTACATCAAAATGGCGGACGATTAGCCCGGCAAATAAAAGAGAAAGGTACAGAAAAATGGACACCAAAACCATCATCGTCACCCTCGTCTGCGCCGT
>USIH01000053.1 GCA_900554705.1 uncultured Eubacteriales bacterium | reverse complement strand
CCGAACCTTTTTGGCAGTCTCCCAGCGTGTCGAAAAGGTTTTTCGACACGCTGAAGCGCCCGAGGCGATCCGGCCTCGGGCGCTTGCTTATTGTGCTGTGAGAAAACGCATGAAGATCGCGGCTACCTGTGCGCGGGTGGCGACGGCCTGCGGCGCAAGATAGAGCGCGCCGTCTTCGCTGCTGCCGCCGATCAGCTTCGCGGCGACCGCCCAGCGCAGCGCTTCGTATGCCCAAGAGGACACGCGCGCCCCGTCTGCGAAGGGGTCGAATGCCGCGCGCGCGGATACGTCCCGATGCAGATAGTCCTTCGCGTAGCGGTAGAGGATCGTCGCAAGCTGTTCGCGGGTCAACACGCCGTCGGGGTCGAAACGACCGTCTCCGACGCCGTTGACGATGCCGTTTTCCGCCGCCCAGAGGACAGACGTCTTGTACCACGGCGCGGCAAGGTCGGTAAACGGATCGTCACCCGTCGGCGTCGGGCAGCCTGCCTGCCGCCAGAGCACCGTGACAAGCTGGGCGCGCGTCATGGCCTCCTCCGGCGAGAAGGCGGTCGCGCCGGTGCCGTACATCAGCCCGTGCGAAATGGCGTAGTCCACCTCATTGTGGTACCACGCGTCCTTCGACACGTCGGCCAGCGCACGCGACGGGCACTGTGCGCCGCCGTCGCATTTACCGGCGTCGGTCTTGGTCGCGCCGCAGCGCAGGCAGGTGTAGCGCGTCACGCCGGCGACCGTTGTGCCCGCGTCCCAGTCGTGCCCGCCGAGCGAAGGGACGGCCTCGAGCGTCTCCGCGCCGCAGAGCAGGCAGGTGCGGCGCAGCTGCCCCGCTTCGGTGCAGGTCGGTGCGCGCGTTACGACGCCGTCGTCCCAGCGGTGCGTTTCGTAGAGCGTCAGGTCGATGGTCGCGGTCGGCACGCGGTAGGAAACGCCGCTCTCACCGTTTCGATCCTGATACATCTGCTGATGTGCGCCGAGGGAGAGCACGAGCGTAAACTCCGTGTCTGTTGCGGTCAGCGGCTCGCGCGCATAGGAGAGCAGCGCCGTGACATCCTTTGTCGTGCCGTTCGCGTAGCTTGCCGTGACGCGCAGGCCGGTGGGGTCGAAGCACTGCCCGACCTCATAGGCCGTTTTCTCCGGCTGCGCGGTGACGGTCAGTCCGGTCACGGCGCTTCCGACGCACATGAGGTAGCCGGAGTCGTTCTTGAAATACAGGTTGCCTTCCGCGTCCGTGATGGGGCTGCAAATGGCATACTGCGCCTGCGCGCCGGAGGGCGTGAAGAGCGTGTAGGCGGTCTGCACGGTGTATTCCCTGCCGGACACCGTGTAGTGCTCCGTGCTGAGGCAGTCCGCGCTTGTCTGCCCCGCTTTGTCGCGCAGCACGCGCAGCTTGCCGGGCGTGTAGTTGTCGATGAAGTAGACGTAGACGTAGCCGCTCGCGTCCTCGTAGGCCGTGGTCAGAAGGCCGCTGGTCTGCGGGTAGCCCTGCGTCGGCACCGTGTAGGCGACGCGCCAAGCGGCAAGGTCGATCACGGTGATATTGTGGCCGGAGTAAGCGCCGAATTGCGACGTGCCGGACACGCCCACATAGGCGCGGCCACGGTAGACCACCGGTGTGGAGGTGCTCATGGGCGGCGTCGCGGGGTCGTCCGAGCCGTTTGTCAGGTGCAGCAGTGTCTGCGAGAGCAGCTTGCCGTCCTCGGAGAGAGCAACGCGGTAGAAGTCGCCGCCCTTGGAGGTGAAGTAGCAGCAGCCGGTCCGATCGTCGTAGCAGACGCTGCTGCGCAGATCGCCGACGCCCCGCGCCGTCATCCGGTCAAGCACGCTGCCCGTGCGCGGGTCGAGCGACAGAATTTCGCCGTGACCCTCGGTGTAGCCGATCGCGCCGTCGTCCGTCGTTACGATCAGGTAGTTCTCCGCGACGTAAGCGCCCGCCCAATAAAAGCCGTTTCCCGTGTGGCTCCATGCGGCAATTTTTTGCTCCTTTTCCTGCGCAGGATCCTCGTCGGTCACGCTGAGGCAGACGAAGTTCGCCTTTCGCGTCTCCGCGTTCCAGAAGCCGGTGTAGAGATAGCCGTCCCGATAGGTGATGGGGCAGTTGGGCTGACCGCCCAGCGGGTCTTCGTAGAGCCAGAGGGAGCGCAGCGTTTCGGCGTCGAAGGCCTGAATGCCGCCGCCGGACAGCCCGACGAAGATCATGCCCTCGCCGTAGGCGGGCGGCGTGATGGAGAAGCTCGACGCGTGATCCATCGGCGCGGAGGCAAGCAGTGCGCCCGTCTGCCGATCCACCTTCATCACGGTGTCGTTCGCGTAGGTGTAAATCGCGCCGCCGACGATGATCGGCGAGCCGACACCGCCGCCGGAAAGACCGTCGCCGAGCTTGTTTGCCCAGTTCAGCACGGCCTCCTCCGCAGCAATGGGCGTCGGCGCGGAGGTGATCGCGTTGTTCTCCGCGTTCGCGCGGAACTGCGCCCAGTCGCCGTCTTGCAGCAGCTCCGTATAGCTGCGCGCCGGCGCTTTTTGCAGCGTGACGGAAATGCGCGCCTGTCCGGCGGTGAAGGTCGCCTGCTGCGAAACATAGCCGTAGCAGGTGATCGAATAGGTGTAGGGACAGGCCGCGTTGAGCGTGTAGACCCCGTCCGCGTCGGGCAGGATCCGCGCGCCCGTCCGATCGTCGGAGAGGAAGATGACGGCGTTTGCGGGCGTCACGGAAAATTCCGTTTTCACCGGCGGGAGCTTTTCCACGGTGAGGAGGTATTCCTGCGTGAGCGCGCCCTCGCGCTCGATCCGGACGGAAACGGCCTGTTCGGCAAGCGACGGGTCGAGCGGTAGGGAAACGGTCTGCACTTCGTCGACGGCAAGCGCCGCGTAGTCAAGCTCTTTCGTCGCTTCGCCGCAGCGCACGGTCACGCGGCAGGCCTTGTCGTTGCCGCTCGCGGAACCGAACAGACGGATATTTGCCGTGAGGCTTTCCTGACTCTGACTGACGGCGACGGTATAGCGCAGCACTGCCTTGTCAAAGCCCTCCTTGCCGTCCTGCCGCTGTAGGGGAAGCACGGCCTCGCCGTCGGATACGGACAGGGAGTCAAGCTGCAAGAGGCGCTGCGCGGTCAGGAGGTAGTCCTGATAATAGACCACACCGCTGCGAACGATCCCGATGCGCAGCGTCATGGTGTTGCCCTCGCCGGAGGTGCCGAGGAAGGTGGTCGTGGACTTGTAGCCGCCGTCGGTCAGGGCGAGGGTGCGCGCGCCGTAGGCGGGGTTCCAGTAGCGGAAGTCTGCGTACTGCCCAACGATCGTGCAGCCCGCTGCCGCGTCACTGAGCGACGCAAGCACGCCGAAGGCGGTCTGGTTGGAGCCGACCTGATAGATATAGGTGTGGACGGCAGGGGAGAAGGCCGCGTCGGACGGGTAGGCGACCTGACGGGTCGGGCCGACGTGCAGCGAGCGGAGGTAGTCGGCGGTGTCCGGCGTCGGCGCGGTGACGCGCAGTCCGCTGCGCGCCGTAAAGTCCGCGGTCGTGTGGTAATAGGTATCCTTCGTCGTGGTGTAGGTATAGGTCTCGTTCGGGACAAGCGCATAGGTGGCAGCGGTGTCGCCGCTCGTTTTCGGCGCGATCTGCGCGCCCGCGGCGTTTGTCAGGCGGACGGTCACGCCCTGCGCATAGGCAAGCGTCACTTCGACCGCGTCGACCCGCGTGACCTGCACGGTGTAGACGGTGCTGCGCCCGTTTGCGTGGCTGACCGCGATCTCCGGCGTGCTGCTTCCCGATGCGATCGAAAGCTCCGCCGTCTGCCGCTGCACGCCGTCGATCGTGACGACGGCATCGGCGCACAGCGCGTTGGCCTCGATCAGCAGACGATCCGAGGTCGTCGTGACGGCGTAGGCGGTCTGTGTGGGGTCAAAGGTCAGCGGGAGCGCCGCGCCGTCGGCGCTTAAGGTCAGGGCGGCAAGCGAGGGAACACGGATGATCTGCACGGGATAGCGCTGATACTGCTCATAGTCGCCGCTTGCCTGCCGCGCCTCCAGCGCGAAAGCGGCGGAGGCCATGCTGTTCGGTGTGATCAGGCCGGAGAGCACGGTCTGCTTGCTCTGCCATGTTCTGCGCACGGCGTTCGGCGTGTCTGCAAGGAAGACGCCGCAGGCGGTGGTGTTTACGCCGTCCGACGGAACAATGTAGGGAAACAGATTGCCCGCCGCCCAGTCCGGCACGTAGTAGACGCTGCCCTCGCGCGCCACGGCCTGCCACGCTTCGCCGCCAAGGACGCTCAGGTCGATGCTTTTGACCCATGTGCCGCTCGGAAGCTCGAGCGTGAGCGTCTGTGCGCCCGTTACCGTGACGCTGCCGCGAATGTGGTTGTCTCCGCCGTCGGAGACGTCGAAGGTATAGGTGTCGGGGATGAGGTCGATCGTGCCGCGCTGCTCGATCCGGCAGACGTTGCCGAAGGTTCCGGTAAACACGGCGTCGACCGCCTCAAGCGTCGTGCCGTTCTGCGTCACGGCGAGGCGCAGCGGGACGGTCTGTCCCTGTAGATAGGCCTCGTAGGCATCCAGCTGCGTCTGCAGCGCGTCGCGCAGCGCCTGTGCCTGCTGTGCGTCCGCGCCGTAAAGGCCGCTCAGCGCGCTGCGATAAGCCTCCTGTGCGGCAGGGTAGTTCTTTACGCCGTTTATGCTGCCGTTGTACTGTGCCATTGTGACCAGCAGGGAGAGGTAGCTCTCGCTGTAGCTGTCCGGCGCGGAGGTGAAGCAGACGGCGCGCGCCGTGTCGGCCGGCGCGTCGAGATCGTAGCCGTTGCCGTCATAGAAGAGGAAGTAGTTGTCCACCGTGCCGTCAATGGCATAGATGTAGCTTCCGTCGATGCCGTCAAATCGGTGCCCCGAGCGGACAAGCGCCGCGCGGATGGAGTCGCCCGCCTCGTAGGAAACGTGCGTCGGCTCGATCACGGCGCCGTCCTGCGTCACGGCGGCCAGCACGAGCTGACCGGCCTGCGCCGCGCCGAGCGCCTGCACGTGAAACGGGACGAGCAGGAGCGAAACGGCCAGCAGGGCGGTGAGGATCCGTTTGAAAATAGACATACTGCGCCTCCTGATTTTTATAGAATGGTGCACCGGACAAAGCGCTCCCAAAGACGCTTGTGCGGCGGTCGCTTTTTTTGCCAGACGGAGCGGACAAAGCGCATCGCGCCGAGCGCCTGCGCCCGATCCTCCGGTGTAATCTCGTGGTCGCTGAAGAGAAGCACGGCGGCCAGCGCGAGCACGGGCTGCACGCGGGACACCTCCGTGCCCAGCAGCGCCGCGATCTCCTCGCCGCGCTGCGTAAACGGAACATTCCGGTCGCAAAGCCCCAGAGAATCGAGCATCGTCTGCGTGTAGCGCAGCGCGTCGAGGCTTGCTGCGCGCGCCTCGCCCTCCGAAAATGAGCGGAGCTTTCTTTGCAGGCGGCTGCGCAGCACGGCGCAGCGAAGCAAAAGGAACAGCACGATCAGCAGCAGCGGCAGCCACCAGAGCGCGGTGAGGGAAACGGCAGCGCCCTTGGTCGTCGGCTGCCGATCCGGCAGCTCCGTCTGCTGCGGCGGCTGCGGCTGGGGTTCCTCCTGCGGTCTGCTTGTGCCGGAGCCTTGCGCATAGACGATCTCGTCGCGGTGGTTCGGCGTCGTGTCAAAGGGGATCCAGCCGACGCCGTCCAAGTACAGTTCCGTCCATGCGTGGCTGTGCCGCTGCGTCAGGATCACGGTCGCGCCGGCTTCCATTTCCGCCGCTTCCGCGCGCGGCAGCAGGTAGCCCTCCACATAGCGCGCGGGGATACCGCAGCAGCGCAGCAGCAGCGTGGCAAGCGTCGCGTACTGCACGCTGTAGCCGCGCGGATTGATGTTGAGCAGATAGGAAAGGAAAGACTGATCGCCCTGACGGGCGACGCTGCCCTCGTCGTAGGTCAGCGTGGCGTCCACCCATGCGCGTACAAGGGTCTGCGCCTGTGCCGTGGTGATCTTTTCGTCGGGGATGGAAAAGCGTTCGCGCAGCAGGGCGGCATCCTCTTCGGGAATGTCCAGATAGCGCGCGTATACCCACTGCCGATAGGCGTTTTCCGCCGCCATATAGCCCTCGTCTGCGCCCGTCAGCCGCGTCTGAAGCAGATAGCTGTCCGCGACGGAGAAGAGAGCGCCCGTTACGTCCGCGCCGTCGCTTCCGCCCTCGGTCAGCAGGGCGCGCGGCTCCTGCGCGTCCGGCTCCGCGCCGTAGGGCACATAGCGGTAGGCGCCGCAAGCGCCAATGGGGTGGACGGAGAAGCTCGTGCCCGCCTCGCCCGCCACGCTGCGGTAGGCTGCGGCGCACTGCGCGGAGGGGTAAAAGCCGCTTGATTGCAGGGTGTAGAGCAGCTGCGCGTCCTGCGCGTCGAGCGTCCGCTGCCAGCCCTGCGACGTGTATCGTTCGCCGATGTAGCCGCGCAGATAGACGGCGCTCCAGTCCGTCATCGTCAGCGCGAGCGCCGCGTCCTGCGACGGACGGAAGGCGGGGAGGTCTTGCAGGTTCCCCTCCGGCATGGGATTGTCCGCCGTTTCATAGCGCAGCCGGTGCAGCCGGAGTGCCGCGCCCGCCTCGTTAAGTGCGATGCTGCGTGCAAGCAGCAGCGCGGGCGCGGAGAGCAGGGCGAGCAGCGCAAGGGCGCAGAGCACCGCCCTGCTGCCGAAGCGCCGCCGGAGGACAAGCAGCAGGAGCGTCCCGAGCAGGTATACAAACAGCCAAGGGCTTGACGGCAAAAAGCCGAATATGGTCAGAAGCAAAATGCCCGCCGCGCAGATCAGATGCGCGATCCCGCCGAAAAGGCGCACGGCGGCAGCCGTCAGCGCGCCCGCGAGGACGGAAAGCAGCGCGTCCGTCAGCGCGTTGCGCGCGGCGTTTTCGTAAGGCGGGTAATAATAGCCCGTTTGCAGCGTCAGCCGCTCGCGCACGGCGGAGAGCAGCGCGCCCAGCCCCCGCGCGAGTGCCGCGCGGAAGAGCAGGCAGAGCAGTGCGCCCGCAAGGGCAAGCAGCAAAAGCGAAAGGCGCTGCCAGCGCTTCTCCCAAGAGAAGCAGGCGCACAGCGCAGCGGAGGCCAGACCGACAAAGAGCCACAGAACGTTCGTCGGACAGACGGCGTTCCACAGCCCCCACAGGCCGCAAAAGACGGGCAGCACGACCGGAAGCGCGCCGAAACGTCCGCAGGGCGTGCGGCGCGGCTTGGTCAGTTGCAGCGTTTTGATGTTTTGTCTCACGTTGGTCTCAACTCCAGCTCAGGATCCGTAAAGCCTGCGCCGACAGCGCGGCGCAGCGATCGTCACACAGAAGGGTCTTGCAGGGCGCGGCCTGCGCAAAGTCCGCCTCCGGCGGCTGCATTCCGAGATAGATCACGCGTCCGGCCGTCGGCGCGCCGCAGACGCGCAGATACTGCTCGCACCCGCGCTCGCCGGAAGCGGCCGTGCGGGAGCGCAGCAGAGCGCCGAATGCTTCGGGCAGCGCCGCTGCGTCCGCGACGCTCTGCGTGCGGATCGTGTCTTCGTTCCAGCAAAGCCGGAAGGGAATGCCCTGCTGCGCCAGCCCCTGCGCGATGGAGGCCGCCGCCTCCATCAGAGCGTCGGCCTGCGCGGCCGTGGCGTCGGGCAGCGTGCGCTCGACAAACAGCAGAAGGGAGCGGTCGACGGGGCAGGCTGCCTCGCGCACGATCAGGCGCTCCCGCTTTGCGGAGAGCTTCCAGTGGATGAGGCGGAGACTGTCGCCTGCGGCGTAGTCGCGCAGCTGGTAGGTCTCGGTGCGGTCGTCGCCCCGACGATCCTGCGCGTACTGTTTGGAATCCTCACTCTGCGCGGGCGCGGAATCCATTTGGATCTCGACGGGAAACAGCTGCGGCAGGACGGTGATCCGTCCCGATGCGCGGCACTTGAGCGGTACGGGCAGCAGGCCGAGCGGCTCCCAGAGGCGTGCCTGCGTGATGTCACATTGCAGGCAGCCGCAAAACGCGCTTTGGAGCGTGACCGGCACGCCGCAGCGCACGCGGATGGTCTCCGCCTCGCCCGTCACGGGGTTTTCTACGTGCATCGTTACGCTGACACGGCCGCGCAGGGCGCGCGGCGCGCGGCATTCGGCGCGCAGCGTGACGGCCTCGCCCTTCTGCGCAACGGACGGAACGCACAGCGAAAGACCGATCTTCGCGCGGAAGCAATGCAGAAGCCCCCAAGAAAGCGGCGGCAGCGCGAGGCAGCAGATGAGGCAGGCAAGCAGCGCGGCGGACGGACGCAGAAAAAGCGCAAGGCCGAGCGCCGCAAGAAAGCAGAGGTATGTCATTTTTTGCGCTCCGAAAGCTGCGGGACGGGGACTTGCGACCGAATTTCCGTCAGGATGTCCTGCGCGGAGCGCTCGTCCAGCCGCGCCTTGGAGGAAAGCAGCAGGCGGTGCGCCCAAACGCTCTCCAGAAGCGCCGTCACATCCTCCGGCAGGACGAAGTCCCGACCGGCGACGAAGGCGCTTGCTTTGGCCGCACGGCACAGCGCCAGCGCGGCACGGGGACTGACGCCGAGCTGCACCAGCGGGTGCGCGCGCGTGGCCTCGGCCAGCGCGGCGATGTAGTCATAGATGCTGTCGGCGACGAAAACTTGCTCCGCGCGCTCCCGTGCGGCGCGCAGACCGTCGCGCTGGGCGACCGTTTCCACGTCGTCCAGCGGGTCGCCGCTGCGGCGATTTTTCAGAATGTCCACCTGCTGCGCGCGGTCGGGATAGCCCATGGACAGGCGCATCAGGAAACGGTCGAGCTGTGAATTGGGCAGATTCTGCGTGCCGGCCGAGCCGACCGGATTCTGCGTTGCCAGCACGAAGAAGGGGGAGGGCAGCGGGTGCGTCACGCCGTCAACCGTCACCTGACCCTCTTCCATCGCCTCCAAAAGTGCAGCCTGCGTTTTGGGGCTGGTGCGGTTGATCTCGTCGGCCAGCAGCAGGTTTGTCATGACCGCACCGGCCTGATAGCGGATCGTGCCGCCTTGGAAGACGGAAAAGCCGGTGATGTCGGAGGGCATCGTGTCCGGCGTGAACTGCACGCGCCGGACCTCCAGCCCCAGCGCCTTGGCAAAGGAGAGCGCCAGCGTTGTCTTCCCGACGCCCGGCACGTCCTCCAAAAGCACGTGTCCGCCCGCCAAAAAGGCGATCCAGACCTTGCGTATGATCTCGTCCTTGCCGACGATGACCTTTTTGATCTGCGCGATCATTCTCTCGTTGATGTTTTCCTTTTCCAAAGCAGAAGACCTCCCGCAAGCAGTAAGACGGCGGCTGCGCCGCCCAGCAAATAATAGACGGTGCGGCGCGGCTGCACCGACCGGTTTTCCCGATAAGCGTATGGCTCGACGCTCACGCCGGTAAGATCGTAGACGCTGCCGCCGCGCTCCACGGCCAGCAGCGCGAGCGCCGCCTGCTGCGTGGACAGAGGCTGCGCGGCGGTGTCGAGCGTGTGGCAAAATGCGCCGCTCTGCGTCCGGTAGAGCAGCAGCCCGTCATAGACGCTGCCGCCCGCCTTGACAAAGCGCGGCTCGGTGCGCGGGTCAAGCCCCAGCGCGCACAGCGCGAGGATCACCTGCGCGCAGCTCTCCGCGCCCGTATCGTAGTCTCCGCGCGCGGTCTGCGCGGCGGAAAGAAAGTCGAGCGCCCGCTCGATCGCCTCGGCGTGCGACGCACGGTAGGGTGCGAGCGCCTGCAGCGCCATGGCCGTGATGTCCACGTCGGACTGACCGGCGGAAAGCCCGAAGCCGCCGTCTGCCTCCTGCGCCGCAAGGATCGCCGCGAGCATATCCTCGCGCGTGTAGGCCGCGCCCGTCGGCGGCGTGTACTGCCGCGCGTCGAGCGTCAGGAGGGCGAAGATCCAGCCGTTGAGCCCCTGCGTGCCGAGGCTTTGCGTCGTCTCCCAGCCGTAGGTGCCGTCGGCGATCAGGTCGATGGGCTGGCCTTCCGCGTCCGTGCCGAAGCAGGTCGGATCGGCGCCCAGCGCCAAGACGGTCAGCGCGACGCGGTGCCACTGCGTGGCGCGCACGGCGTCCAGCCCGCCTTTGGCCTGATATTGTTCGGAGACGTAGCGCCAGAGCTTGTCCAGATAGACCTCCCGATGTGTCGTCTCTCCGAGCCGTCCGGCCAGAAACGCCGTCCAGTCGGAGACGGAGTCGCCCGCGACAAGCGCGTCCGAGCCGAGCGGGTCATCCGTGCCGAGCAGCCCGCACAGCGGGTCGAGAATGGAAGCTGCGGCGGCCTGCGCACAGAGCGCAAGCAGGAGCAGCAGTATGACGAAGAGATCAGCGAAGCGCTTTTTCATTGCGTTTCCTCCCGTTTGGTGTTGTGGTGGGTTCGTTTGGCGGCAAAACATCGCGTTTGGGTTCTCCGCAGCGGGCGCAGGCATAGTCGATCCAGCCCGCCTCCGTTTCCGTCGGCTCCTGACGCGCCGTCTCGACAAAATCATGCCCGAGCGCCGGAAGCTCCGCCGTGCGGCGCGTATCGCCGCAGACGCCGCACACGTGCCCCAGAGCGCCTGCCTGCGTGCAGGTGGCCTCCGCCAGCACGATCTCGTCGCCCCATGCGTGCTCGTCGATATAGGTACCGTTGATCCATCGGCCGCAGTAGGTCGGGAGCCTGCCGTAGCTGCCGCCGCTTGCGTTGTAGCCGCCGATGTCCTTGCCATAGGCGAGCGTAAAGCGCAGGTAGAGCGTGTCGCCGTCGCTGAGATAGTAGTTTGAAAGTCCCTTTCCGGCATAGAGCGTGCCGTTGATCGAGTACATCCAGCCCGCACCCTGCGTGTAGTCGAATTCGCCCAGCGAGTTTGCGCTGTGCTGACCGGTCAGGCTCAGACCGTCGTCCAAGATCTTCTGCCAGAGCGCGTCGGGGATCTGCGCGTAATCCGTCATTCCGCCGCGCGAGATGCGCCGCAGATAAAAGCCCTCGTCCGGCGAGCGTGCGTAATCCGCCTCATAGCCGAACTCCCGCAGCATTGCAAGGACGGCATAGGCGGCGGGCTTATCCTGCCGGATCTCATAGACATAGGTGCCGCCAAGCGTCTCCGGATCCAGCCCGACGACGGTGGCGTCGAGCAGAACGCGCGCGTGCCCGACCTTGCCGCCCTCGTCCACGAAGGCGTAGGTCACGCGATAGGAGCGGTAGACGGAGTTGCCCTCGTCGTCCCACGCAAGCACGCTCACGGTGTGTTCCTCCGTGTCGCCCACGTCGGGATTTTCGAAGTACAGCGTGTACTCAAACACGTCGCTGCCGGTCGGCGCGCTCACGGTCTTGCCGTCGAGCGTCACAAGCAGGTGGTCGGCATAGAGCGCGTCGCCCCGATAGGAGCGCGCCTTGACAAGAAATGTAAAATTGCGGTTTGTGAGCTGGCCGGTAAAGCCGTCCAAATTGGTCGTGACCGTCGGCGGGTGCTCCCCGACGGACGGGTGCAGCTCGTCTGCCTTGCGCGCGACGTAGCTGACGGCGTAGGTCTGCTCCAGTACGGTCGCGTTTCCCTGCTTGACGTAGAGGGTGATGAAGTTGACGTCCTGCCGCGAAAGCGTCGTTTCGTAGTTTCTGCCCGAGGCGGTCAGCAGCGTGCCGTTTGCGGGCGTCTGCCGGTTGCGCAGCCGCACGCGCAGATACATATCAGGCTGCGCGTTGACAAGATAGGCGTAAAACGCGAGCGTATCATTCTCCAACCGGTCGAACGTGATCATGCAGTCGGCAAGATCCGTCACGATGTGCAGCTCGGTGTCGTCCTCGGTGGGGAGCACGTCCGGCTCCGTTGCGGGTGTGTCTCCGCCGTTTTCGGTCTCCTCCCGACGCTCGCTTCCCACCGTGCCGTCCTCGGTGTGCTGCGTGCTTTCGGTCTCCTGCGACGGCTCCGTCTCTTCCGTCGGCTCCTGTGAGGACGGCTCTTCCTGCGACGGCTCCTGCGTGTTGTCCGTGGGCGGCTGCTCGACCGAGAGCGTGAGCGTCGCCTGCGGCAGCGAGGCGGCGCGGTCGGAGGGCGACAGCTTCCCCGCTACGTGCGCGAGCTGGAGCAATATCAGAAGCAGCAGCGCGGCGGTAAGCGCCTTTGCTGCGGCACGGTAGCGACGCATAGGCCGACCTCCTTATAAAATGAGCGACTGCGGCACACGGGGTCTTCCCCATATGCCGCAGCCGTTTTTCTGCGTTAAAAAACAGCCGGATCTTCATAGCGCGCAAAGCTCCGGCGACCGGTCTGGCAGGTCTCCTGACTTGCGCCTCTTCGGCTCGCGCACGGCCTTCTCAGGCAAATGCCCAATGACCGACTTTCGTCTTGTGCGCG
>USIH01000052.1 GCA_900554705.1 uncultured Eubacteriales bacterium | reverse complement strand
CGAGCGAGGCCGTCGGCTACGTCGACGCGGACGGCAATGTGCTCGGCTGGCTCAATGAGCTTGCTTTTGCGCCCGTCGACCTGTCCGAGGCGGCCATGGCGGACGAGTGGTCGACTGATATTGGCGTCGGCTGCAAGTATTTTTCGCAGGATGCCGTCATCAAGCTCGCCCCCGCAGCGGGCATCGAGCTGGAAGACACGCTGACGCCCGCAGAAAAGCTCTCCGCCGTGCAGGCGCTGGCACAGCAGGGCGACGCGCGCGCGGAAAAGATCTTCGCCTCCATCGGCGTCTATCTTGCCCACACCATCCCGCTCTACTGCCGCTTCTACGATGTGCACCATCTCATCGTGCTCGGGCGTGTTATGTCCGGTCAGGGCGGCAACTGGATCTTGGATACCTGTCTGCGCGTGCTGCGCGAGGAATATCCGCAGATCGCCGCCCGCGTGCAGGTCATGCTCCCCGATGAGAAGACCCGCCGCGTCGGCCAGTCGGTGGCTGCGGCGAGCCTGCCTGAGATCCACTGAAACGGAGGAAACTATGAACTATAAAAACGCATGGATTTACACGGAAAACTTCCGCTTTGAGCGCGGCGCGTTCTCCGTAGAGAACGGACGCTTTGCCCGCGTGCTGGAGCCGGCGGCGGACGGCGCGCAGGATCTGGACGGCGCATACGTCATCCCCGGCCTGATCGACGTCCACACCCACGGCAACTCCGGTGCGGACTTTTCCGACGGCGACCTTGCCGGTCTGGAAAAAATGGCGCGTTATCTTGCAAAATGCGGCGTAACTTCCTTTGCGCCCGCCTCCATGACGCTGCCCTATGAGACCTTGCGGCAGGCGTTTGCGACGGCGCGCGCCTACGTGGATCACAAACCGGCGAACGGCGCTTGCCTGCGCGGCATCCAGATGGAAGGCCCCTTCTTCTCGGAGAAGAAAAAGGGCGCGCAGAACGGCGCGTACCTCCGCCTGCCGGATTTCGAGGCGTTTTCCGCGCTCAACGAGGGCTGCGGCGGCTTGGTTCGCATTGTGGACGTCGCACCGGAGCTGGAGGGTGCGATCGAATTTGTGCGCAAGGCCAAAGAGGTCTGCACGGTCTCCATTGCCCACACCGACGCGGACTACGAGGCTGCGCGCGCGGCAATCGCGGCGGGCGCGACGCACCTGACGCACTTGTATAACGGGATGCCCGCACTGCACCACCGCAAGCCCGGGGTCATCGCTGCGGGCGCGGAGGCGGAGAAGGTGAGCGCGGAGCTGATCTGCGACGGCCTCCACGTCCATCCGTCGGCCGTGCGTCTGGCCTTCCGCCTCTTCGGCGCGGCGCGCATGGTGCTGATCTCCGACGCGCTGCGCTGCTGCGGTATGCCCGACGGTGCCTATGAGCTGGGCGGTCAGCAGGTGTTCCTGCGCGGTGGCGTTGCACACCTTGCCGATGACACGCTGGCAGGTTCCGCGACCGACCTGTTCGAATGTATGCGCCGCGCGGTTGCCTTCGGTATTTCGCGGGAAGACGCGATCCGTGCCGCGACCTATAATCCTGCCCGCCAGTTGGGCTGCCTCTCCGAGGTCGGCTCCATTGCCGACGGCAAGGTGGCGGACTTCGTGCTCTGCGACGCCGAGCTGACGCGCAGAGCGGTGTATCTGGAAGGCAATATACTGTAAACAATATCCCGCCCTCTCTTGCAGAGGGCGGGATGCTGAGATTTCGGAGGTTTTGTACATGAAATACTACTTGGCGTCGGAGCAGGAGACCCTGCAAGCGCTTTCCTCTACACCGGAGGGACTTTCCGCCGCGCAGGCGGAGCAGCGCCTTGCGCAGAACGGGAAAAACCGTCTGGCCGAGGCAAAAAAGGATTCGCTGCTCAAGCGCTTCTTTGGACAAATGGCCGACCCCATGATCCTGATCCTGCTTGCAGCGGCGGCGGTCAGCGCGGTCTTGGCGATCGTGGAGGGCGATAGCTTTGCCGATGTGATCGTGATCCTCTTTGTTGTGATCGTCAACGCCGTTTTGGGCGTTTATCAGGAGAGCAAGGCGGAGAAAGCGATCGAGGCCTTGCAGCGCATGGCGGCTGCGACCAGTAAGGTGCTGCGCGACGGCAAGCTCATCACCGTGCGCAGCGAGGATCTTGTCGTCGGCGACGTGGTCATTTTGGAAGCGGGCGACGCGGTCCCTGCCGACGGCAGAATTTTGGAGAGCGCGAGCCTGAAGATCGAGGAGGCGGCGCTGACGGGCGAGTCCGTCCCCGTCAATAAGTTCATCGAGCTTTTGGCGCTACAGGACGAGACAAAGGACATACCGCTTGGCGACCGCAAGAATATGGCCTACATGGGCTCGACCGTCGTCTACGGCCGCGGCAAAATGGTCGTGACGCACACCGGTATGGATACCGAAATGGGCAAGATCGCCGACGCGCTTGCCACCGCACAGGAGGGGCAGACGCCGTTGCAGCGTAAGCTCTCCCAGCTTTCCGGTATTCTCACCAAGCTGGTGCTTGCCATCTGCGTCCTGATCTTCGGTGTGCAGCTGCTGCGTGCGGGCAGGTTCACGGCGGATGTTGCGGTGCATTCCTTCATGGTCGCCGTGTCGCTTGCGGTGGCGGCTATTCCGGAAGGACTGGCTGCGGTCGTCACGGTCGTTTTGAGCATCGGCGTGACGAATATGTCCAAGCGCAATGCCATCATCCGCCGCCTGACGGCGGTCGAAACGCTCGGCTGTACGCAGATCATCTGCTCGGACAAGACGGGAACGCTGACGCAGAACAAAATGACTGTCGTAGACTGTTACGGCGACGAAAAGCGCACGGCTGCCGCCATGACGCTCTGCTCCGACGCCGCGCCGGACGCGGACGGCAAGGTGACCGGCGAGCCGACGGAGGCGGCGCTGGTGCAGTGGGGCGCGTCGCTGGGGCTGGAGAAGCCGCAGCTTGCGTCCAAACTCCCGCGCGTCGGAGAGGCGCCGTTTGACTCCGGCCGCAAGATGATGTCCACCGTTCACGCACACGAGGGACACTTTTTGCAGTTTACCAAGGGCGGTCCCGATGTTGTGCTGCGCTGCTGCACGAGCTATCTCAAGGACGGCAAGAAGCTGCCCCTGACCCCGCAGGCGCGCGAAGAGATCCTTGCGGCCAACAAGGCAATGGCAGACCGCGCCCTGCGCGTGCTTGCCGCTGCCGAGCGCACCTATGATACGCTGCCGGACTCGTTCGAGCCTGCGTCGCTGGAGCGCGAGCTGTGCTTCTTGGGACTTGCCGGTATGATCGATCCGGTGCGCCCCGAAGTGCGCGACGCGATCGCGCAGTGCCGCAGCGCGGGTATCCGCCCCATTATGATCACCGGCGATCACGTGGACACCGCCGTGGCCATCGCGCGAGAGCTGGGCATTTTGGAGGGCAATATGCGCGCCGTGACCGGCACGCAGCTCGATGCGATGGACGACGAGACCTTTGCACGTGCGTGCCCCGAGATCTCCGTATACGCCCGCGTGCAGCCGGAGCATAAGACGCGCATCGTCAACACGTGGCGCAAGCTGGGCTATGTCACCGCGATGACCGGTGACGGCGTCAACGACGCGCCCTCGATCAAGTCTGCGGACATCGGCGTCGGCATGGGGATCACCGGCACCGACGTGACGAAAAATGTCGCGGATATGGTTCTGACGGACGATAATTTTGCGACGATCGTCGGCGCGGTCGAGGAAGGCCGCCGCATTTATGACAACATCCGCAAGGCGATCCAGTTCCTGCTCTCCTCCAATATGAGCGAGGTGCTTTCGATCTTTATCGCAACGCTTTTGGGCTTTACCATTCTGGAGCCGGTGCATCTGCTCTGGATCAATCTGGTCACGGACTGTTTTCCGGCGCTTGCGCTGGGCATGGAGCGCGCGGAGGCGCAGATCATGCAGCGCAGGCCGCGAGAAGCCAAGGCGGGCATCTTTGCGGGCGGCATGGGCTTTGACGTCGCCTATCAGGGGCTTGTTATTTCCGCTTTGACCGTGCTCGCGTTTTTCGTCGGACATTTCATGGAGTCGGGCGTTTGGGAGATCCCCGCAGGCGGGCTTAGTCCCGACGGCACGACCATGGCCTTTGTCACCATGTCCATGGCGGAGATTTTCCACAGCATCAATATGCGTTCGCAGCGCGGCAGCATTTTCCGCCTGCATACGCGCAACCGCATGATGCTCTTCGCTGCGGTCGGCAGCCTGCTGCTTACGACCCTTGTGTGCGAGGTGCCGTTTATTGCGGCGCTGTTCGGCTTCTCCACCGTTGAACCGATCGAGTATCTGGTTGCACTGGGACTTGCGATCTGCATCATTCCGATCGTCGAGCTGGTCAAGCTCGTGCAGCGACACATCAGCAAGTAAAAAGAGCGCCGGTGGGAGTTTTCCTCCCACCGGCGCTTTATTTGGGTCAGGCGATAAAGCCAAACGGGTTTTCAACGCTGCTGCCCCACAGGGCGCTTGCCGTGCGCCACATGGCCTTTGCGTGGATGCGGTCGTGCCAGAGGAAGCGGCGGAGCGTCTTTCGCATCGTCCACTGCTCGCCGTCCGGCGCAATGTGGATGCTGCCGGAAAGAAAGTCGGGCAGCGCCTCCAATTCGCCCAGCGCCAGCATCCGGTTGGCGTAGAGGTCGGGCACCTGCTCTGTCTCGATGCCGTAGGGCGCGATGTAGTAGGCCGTGACGTCGTTGACATGGTGGTACATTTCGCGCGGTGTGCGCGGCACCGGCCCGTAGAAGCTGACGCGCGGCGGGCGGCCGGAAATATCCGGATTTGGGATGCTTTCAAACATGGTGCGCAGGTCGCGCGCAGAGCGCAGGACGAGCAGCTTCAGCGTGTTATATTCCGCCTCGGTCAGCGGCGCGCGCTCGGCATCAAAGAGGACGTCGCTGTCCGCGTCGCGGATGCACAGGGAACTTTCCTGATACTGGACGATCCGCACCGGCGGGTCGTCACGCGGGGGCGCCTCCAGCCCGCACCAGCGCAGATAGGAACGAATCTCGCCGCCGAATTTGGCAAGCGCTTCGTTCTCCGTTGCCCCGCGCACGTATGCGCCGGGGTAATTCACGGCGTAAAACAGGTAACCGGCGTCGTTAAATTCGCAGACGGCTTGAATTTCCATAGTTTCACCTCATACGGGAGCGGTCAGAACCGCGTCTACCGGAATATCGTGGGCTTGCGTGAGCACGGAGGGGAGGAGCTGGAAGTCGTAGCAGAGCGCGACGGTGGGGTGCTGCGGCTCGGCGGCAAGGAAGCGGTCATAGTAGCCGCCGCCGTAGCCCATGCGGTTGCCGCTTGCATCAAAGGCAAGGCCGGGCATCAGCACGAGTGCCGTGGGGTCGTGCGCGGGAAGGCCGTTTTGCGGCTCCAAAATGCCGTGAAAGCCCTCGGCGATCACGGTTTCTTCCGTCAGCCAGAAAAAGCGCAGCTCGCCCTCCGTGATCTTCGGCACGGCGACGCGTTTGCCGTCGGCGCGCGCCTGACGGAGGATGGGCGCGGTGCGCACCTCCTGATTGTAGCTCAGGTAGGCGTACAGCGCGGTGCACTGCCGGTAGAGCGGGTAAGCGAAAAACTGTGCGGCAAGACGGGCGGAGGCGGCTTCGATCTGCTCCGGCGTCAAGGCGCGCTTCCTCGCGCCGATCTCACGGCGCAGCGTCGTTTTATCCACTGTGTACACCTCCGCTTCACTTTACATTGTAGCGAATTGGACGCAAACTGTCAACCGCCTGCGACGATTTGAGCAAAATGTTCATTTTGTCCATTGTTTCGACGCGGTTCGACACGTATAATAAAGAAAAAAAGAAAGAGAAGAATGTAGGATGACCTATCACGTTTTGTTTAACCCGCACGCCGGAAACGGAACCGGAGAGGCCGCCGCGCGCGGGCTGCGTATGCCGGAGGCGGAGCTTGTGTTCCACGATATGACGAAGATCGACAGCTACGCCGACTTCTTCGCGCGCCTGCCCGAGCAGGACGGTGTGATCTTGGCCGGAGGCGACGGGACGCTCAACCGCTTCATCAACGACACGCAGGGACTTTCCATCGCGCAGGAGCTGCTTTACTACGGTGTGGGCAGCGGCAACGACTTCCTGCACGATCTGGGCAAGGAGAAGGGAGCAGCCCCTTTCCCCGTGGGGAAGTATCTGCAAGGCCTGCCGACGGTGACGGTGAAGGGCAAGACCTACCGCTTCCTCAACGGCGTCGGCTACGGCATCGACGGCTACTGCTGCGAGGTCGGCGACACGCAGCGCCTGACCTCGGAAAAGCCGGTCAACTATGCCGCGATCGCCATCAAGGGTCTGCTGTTCCACTTTAAGCCCCGCAACGCGAAGGTCACGGTGGACGGCAAGGTGCACCATTTCCGCAAGGTGTGGCTCGCGCCGACGATGAACGGCCGGTTCTACGGCGGCGGCATGATGGTAACGCCCGCGCAGCAGCGCTGCGGCGACGGCACGGTCTCAACGTGCATCATGTTCGGCTCCGGAAAGCTCAAGACGCTGATGGTCTTTCCCTCCATTTTTAAGGGCGAGCACGTGAAGCATACGGAGATGTGCCAAGTCCTGACCGGACGGGAGATCACCGTGGAATTTGACCAGCCCACGGCGCTCCAGATCGACGGCGAGACGATCCTCGGCGTGACGCAGTATACCGCCTGCGCGAAGGTTCCCGTAAGCGTATAACGAAAAATGTACCCCCTGCCACCACCGGCAGGGGGTATGTTTGTTTTTATTCGAGGCTGTTGATGACGCCGAAGAAGAGAATTTCCTTGCTTTCGTTGTCCAAAATGCCCATGACGTACGGGCGGTCGATGATGACCTTCTTCGGTTCGGGCATCTCTACACTTGTACATACCATGATAGCGGCTGTGACGGCGGCTGCCTGCGTGCCTTCGTTATCCAGGGAGAAATAGGTCTTGTGCAGGACCTCGTCGACATAGAGCGGCGTGTTGCTGATGCCGCTGAAATCGGCGCGGGTCATCGAGAAGGCATCCGTCAGACCCATGGCGACCAGCGCCTCTTTGAGATGGAGGTCGGTCTCAACCTTCAGCGCGGGCATGGCCGCATGGACGGTCTCATCCGACGCGTTTACGATCGTGCGATACAGGCCTTCGCCGCTCAGAGTGCTGACGTAGTCGTCCATGGAGACGCCTTCCTTGGGCAGCAGCGCGAAGAAGCTGTAGCGGCCGCCGCTGTAGGGCTTGACAAAGCCGGTGGCCTTGCCGTCGTCGAGGTAGGTGTCCTCCTCGGAGTAGAGCATGGTCGATTTCTGCGTCGAGCCGTCGGCTGCGTGGAAGGTGCCGTCGCGGGTGAAGGCTTCCTCATAAGGATTGGCCCATTTGGCATCGAAGGTGAGCGCATTGATCAGCACCATGCGCGCCATCGGGTCAAGGTCTTCAACGATGCGCTCGATGCGCTCCTTGGTATGTTCCTTGACCCACGCGTTGATCCGCTCGACTGCCTGCGCGTCAAAAGCGGACTGATAGGTCTCCGCGCCGTAATAGTCGGCGTTGCGTTGCAGGAAATCCTGCTTGACGACGAAGTCCGCCATATCGCTGAACCAGAGAGAGTTGGCCGAGACCAGCTCTTCGCCTGCGTTCTTTTCCAGCGTGTAGAGATAGCGGTTCAGCTCCGCCACGGGCATACCGAACGCGCTTTCAAACTGCGCAAGCGTTTCGCCGCCCGCGCCGTTTGCCGTCATGGCAAGGGCGGTCAGAATGCTGTAAGGGGAGATCACGAGGGTCTTGCCGGACTGATAGGTGTGCTTGAGCAGCTCGGCGGAGAAGCCGAGGCTGGCCTTGGCAAAGGTTTCGTCCGCGGCAAGCGGAGAGACGGCGGACGCCATGACATTCTCCATCAGGTTCTTCGAGCCGCTGAAGCCGGTGTGGCGCAGCTCGGTCAGGGGCGGCGCTTCGGTCGTGGGAATGTCGCTCGTGGGGGTGTCGGTCGCGCCGGTCGCTGCGGGAGCGGCTTTTTTACCGCAGCCGGAGAGCAGCAGCGCGCACAGAAGCAGTAAGCATACGATTCGTTTCATTTTCCTCATCCTTTCGTAATTTCATTGACCGTTCCGAGGAAGACGGGAAGCCCCGTCTGGCTGTCGACGATGGCAAGCAGGAAGGGACGGTTCAGAACGATCTGCCGACCCTCCCAGTGGATCGCCTTTTCCATAATTTCAACTGCGGTCGCGGCGGCGGCCTGTGTGCCGTCCTCGTCTACCGTCAGAAAGGTCTTGTGGACTACTTGACCGATATACGCAGAGGCGCTGCACAGACGGGAAAGGTCTGCCTTGCTTGCGTCAAAGGCGTCCGGCATACCCATCGCGCTGAGCGTGTTGCGCAGCATCCGCGAGGTTTCAAGCGACAGGCGCGGCATGGCGACCTCGACGGAGGCATCCTCCGCGCCGTCGAGCAGCGCAAACCAGCGCTCCGTGTCCAGTCCGTCCAGAAGCGTGCGCAGATCCGTTTTCGGCAGCAGCGCGATCATCCGGTAGCGGCCGCCGCTGTAGGGCTTTTCAAAGCCGGTGCAGAGGTCGTCCTCCAAATAGACCGGCGCGCGGCCGTGCATCATGGAGACGGTCTGCTCCGTCCCGTCGGCGGTGGTGAAGGATGCGTCGCCGGTGCGCTCGGCCTCAAAGGGCGTTTCCCACTCGGCGTCGAAGGTCAGCGCGTTGAGCAGTAGCATGATGGTGTTCGGCTCCAGACGATCCAGCAGCGTGGGGATGCGGCCGTCCGTGTGGTCGCTGACCCACGCGTTCGCGTCGTCTATGGTCTGTTCGTTAAAGTCGGCGGCAAACGCATCTGCCTTATAGCAGTCGGCCAGAAGAGAGAGAAATTCATCTGATACGCCGCAGCCGTTGGCAAACCAGACGGAGTTTGCCGTGACAAGCTCGTCGCCCTGCTGCTGCACGTTTGCGCACAGGTAGCGGTTGAGCTCGGGGGCGGGCAGTCCCAGCACCTGCTCCATCTGCGCGAGCGTGTTTCCGTCCGCGCCGTTTGCCGTCATAGCAAGGGCGGTCAGGACGCTGTAGGGGGACAGAATGTCCGTCTCATTTGCTGCGATGTCGTTCTTGAGCAGGGAGAGCGAGAAGGAGACGGCGGCGCGGGCGAAGGTTTCGTCCGGCGCGAGCGGTTCAATGGCGGCGCTGTGCGCGGAGGCGTAGAGCGCTTGCGTGCCGGAGGCGCGCTGCGGCGCGGTCGTCGCGTCCGGCACGGCGGATTTTCCGGCGCAGCCGCCCAAAAGCAGCGCCACGGCAAGCAGCAAAGGTAAAATTCGTTTCAAAATAAGGTGGCCCCTTTCCGTTGGAATACTGTTAAGACGAGACACACCGGAAAAAGTTCCAAAAAAAGCCGCAGAAGCCGCACACTGATAATATGCGCCCCCAATACTGGGTGTCTGGTATTGGGGGCGCATATCAATTTCGGGGAGTAAGGATTTAGAGATTCAGCAGCGTTTTGATCTGACCGGCGTCGCGATAGCCGACGGCGGTGGCGGTGACCTGACCCTGCGACATCACGACAAGCGTCGGAATGCTGTCGATGTGGAAGGAGGTGGCAAGCTCCGGCTCTTCGTCGACGTTGACCTTGCCGACCTTGACGACACCTTCGTATTCCTCCGCGATCTGCGCGACGTGCGGCGCGATCATGCGGCACGGCCCGCACCACGTTGCCCAAAAATCGAGCAGCACGGGAACCTGCGACTGCAAGACCTCTTTTTCAAAATTCTCCGCAGTAATGACGATCTCTGCCATGGCGATTTCCTCCTTAGTCTCTGGTTTTGTAGTAGAGCATACAGTGACAGTAGCCCTCGAAGTTCGGATCGGCAAGCTGCTCACGAAATTCCTTGCACATACACTTGTACTCTTCCTTTCGCTCGCGGCGGCAGGGGCAATAGCCGCCGGTTCGCTTGAGTCCCTCCCGAACGGTTTTCACGATCTCCGGATCCGGATTTAACGTGATCTTCATGGCCTTCACCTCCTGTGTTTCTCCTTTGGTTATACCACGTTTTCGACAAATTGAAAAGCGCCTTTTGCATTTTGGCAAAAAATTGTTGTCCGTCTCTTGTGAGGCGGACAACAATCGGTCATTTGCGGGATCTGCGTTTGCCGTTCTCCCGCAGCGTCTCGCGGTAGCGTTCCAGCTCCTCCCGCAGATCCGAAGGGGTACGGAAAGCGAAGAGGAAGCTGCGCTTGCGCGCGTTTTTGGCGATGGACAGCTTCAGATTCTCGTAACGGATCTGGAGCTGACGCTCTTCCGCGAAGGCCTTGAGCTTTTTCACGACGTTGAACGAATAGCACACGTCAACGAGGAACACGCCCACGTACATCCCGCAGAAGTAGCTGTAGAAGGGATTGTCGACCAGCCAGCGGACAAAGCGCACCAGATGCGGATGCAGGAGCAGCACATAGCCCGCGCCTGCCGCCGCCCAGATCAGGCTGAACAGCGGGCAGATCACGCCCTGAATGTTGCCGGGGCGCTTGCTGTAATCCCAGAGCTTTACGTGATAAACGGTGGTAAACACGATGCCGGTCACGTACTCCAGCGCCGTCAGGAGGATCGCAAGAAAGACGATGCGCACTGCGTCCTGCGCAGCAGGGGAGGACAGAAACGAAAGGTCAAGACTGCTGCATCCGTAGAGCAGCAGCACGCCGCTGCCGTAGAGCGGCAGGCAGGGACCGGAGAGAAAGCCGGGGTTGATCCACTTGCCGTGTACGATCCTCCGGTAGATCAGCTCGCAGAGGTAGCCTGCGCTGCCGCCCAGCATAAACAGAGCGGAGATCGTGACGAGAAATTTCATTCGGCGTCCTCAATGACGTCGGTGCGGTAGATGAACTTGACCTGACCGTCCATGTCGTCGGAGATGCCGGCGAAGGCGCGGTAATCGCGGCTAACGTCCGCCATCGCGCGGATGCGGGCATAGAGGCCTGCAAGGTTGCCGTCCACGGCGTCAAGGATCTTCTGTACGCCTTCTTCGTTAAACTGCGTCAGACCGTCGGAAAGCTGCATCGCGCCGTCACGCAGCTGCTTCACGCCGTCGACCAGAGCGGGCGCGCCGTTCTTCAGCGTGAGGATACCGTCGCACAGCTCGTTCATGCCGCTCACGAGCGTCTTGCTGCCCGCGTTCAGGCTGGAAGCGCCCGCGCTGAGCTGATCGGCACCGTCCTTTGCGCTTGCGACACCCTGCGTGTATTGGTTCAGTCCGTAGTAGAAGGTGGCATAGGCGTCAAGCTGCTCTTTCAGCGCGCTGATGCTCGCCGCGCCGGAAGCCGCCTGCTCCAGAGCCGCCGTGATCTTGGCCTGCACCTCGGGGGAGTTCATGTTCTGCTCGATGAGGAGCGCGACCTGCTCGTCGGTCTTGGAGGCGATGGTCGCTTGGATCGTTTCGCTGCCCATCTGTGTCGCGACGTTTGCGGTGATGGTGTCCTGCACGGTCTGGCTTGCCATCTGCGTATCGACTGCTGCGTTGATGGCGGCAAGCTGCTCTTCGGTCAGTGCACCGGCTGCGACCGCTGCGTCATACTGCTCTTTCGTCATGCCCATGGCGGCGAGCACCTGCGTCAGGACATTGGAACGGACGACCTCCGTGACCTGTGCGGTGACGGCCTTTTCCACCTCCGCCGTGACGGCGGCGTCAAAAGCGGCGCGCCAGCCCTCCGGCGGCGTTTCCGTCACGGCGTAGGCCGTGCCCGCCAGCAGGCCCGTGAACACCGCCGTCTCCCCGTGAGCCAGCGCCACGATGCCCGCCGTTTCCACCGTCCGGGTCTCCCCGTTCACCGTGTAGGGCGTCCCCGCCGGAACGGGGCTGCCGCCCAGCGATACGGCGATGCCGAACACCTGCCCGTCGGGGCAGACGGAGCCCTCCGCCACCTGCTTTGTCACCCGCAGCTCGCCCAGCGCATGGGTGTCCACCACATTGCGGTACGTTACCAGCTGGGTCTCGGCGGCGGTGAGGGTATCGGTGCGGTAGCCGGTGAATTCCCGGGACGCGGAGGGCGTGGCGGCGGTGCCGGTGCCGCTGCCCACGGTGTACTGCACCTGCTCATACTGGCCGGTGAGCCCGGAGGGCATCGTCTCCTCCACCACATAGGCGTATTGTCCGCCGCCCAGCGCCATCATGTCGGTAAACTGCGCCATCTGCCCCGCCTTCAGAGTGAAGTATCCACCGTCCGTCACCGTGCCGCTGCCCACGGCGGAGGCGCCCTCCAGCACCTGATAGGCCGTGCCTGCCGGGACATACAGCGTTCCGTCGGGGCGCAGCACACGGAAGCGGTAATCCAGCGCGCCGGAGAGGTAACCGTTCAGCGCCTCGCCGCCGCCGGACAGCTCCTTGGCCACTGTCAGGG
>USIH01000051.1 GCA_900554705.1 uncultured Eubacteriales bacterium | reverse complement strand
CGGGATCAGCCCGAGTAGCGGCCCGAAGAAGGGGATGATGTTTGTGATGCCAACGATGAAGGAGATCAGCGGCGCATAGGGCATGGACATGATGCGCATTGCGATATAGGTGACGATGCCGACGATGAAGGCGTCGATGATCTTGCAGACGAAGAATCCGCCGAGAATGCGGTTGGTGCGGCGCGCGACCTCGAAGAGGAAGTCGGCGTGGCGCGGTCGGAAGATCGCCACGGTGATCTTCTTCGCCTGCGAGGTGAGCCGTTCCTTGAAGATCAGAAGGTACAGCGCGGCGACAATGCCCAGCAGGATGTTAAACACGCCGTAGACCACGCTGAACACGGAGGAGGTCAGGCTGCTCAGAAATGCGCCGAGGTCGATGCTCTTAAGCCAGTCGTTGAATTTTTTCAGAAGCTCGTTAAAGTCGATCCAGTCGGCGACAAAGGTGTTCGAGAGTCGCTTGGTAAACCACTTGCTGATGGATTGATAGTAGCGATCCAGACGGTCGCTTTGCAGCAGCTCCTGCAGGCTCGTGATGAGGTTCGGAACGATCAGGGCAATGAGCGCATAGAAGCAGGCAAGAAAGACCAGAAGTGCGACGACAATACTCGCAACGCGGGTAATGCTCTGTATGCGCGCCTGCGAGAGTTTCGTCTTGCTCAAGAGCGGGGGAAGACGGCGGCGTACCTCGCGCGCGATCGGGTACATCAGGTAGGCAAACAGGAAACCGTAGAGCAGCGGGGAGAGAATGTCGGTCAGGGTCAAAAACAGCTCGTAGCACCCGCGCAGATTGGTAAACACCACGATGAAGATCACAGAGGCGACAACGACCAAAAACGCGGTGATCCCTGCTTTGACATACTTTTCGTTGTTGTGTAGCTTCATGGAAGCGCTCCTTTCCCCCATAGTATCCCCAGCATACCACGAACTACCAAAATCGTCAAGTGTAAAGCGCGTGCCTTGCGTTCTGCGTCCTTTTGTGTTATCATGGAAAATGAAGGGAGGCTGGGGATATGGCAAGATCGGAAGATCAAAAGTGTAAGCTCCTTTATCTACGCGACTATCTGTGCCGCAACACGGACGCGGGGCATCCGGCAAGCGTTGCCGCGCTGGTGGACTATCTGGAGAGCAAGGGGATCCGCGCCGAGCGCAAGAGCATTTACGACGATATTCGGGTGCTGAACGAATACGGCGTGAAGATCCTGCACCGGAGAAAAAGACCCAGCGGCTATTACGTGGAGCAGAGGGACTTTGAGCTGTCCGAGCTGAAGCTCTTGGTCGACGCCGTGCAGTCCAGCCGCTTTTTGACCGAGCGCCGCTCCATGGAGCTGATCCGGAAGCTGGCGGCGCTTTCGAGCAGCCACGAGGAGGAGCTGCTGCGCCGTCAGGTCGTCGTCTCCGGCCGCCTCAAAAACGAGAACGATGCCAGCTTGGACAATATTGATCTGCTGCACGAGGCAATCGCCAAAAACAGCCGCGTCACCTTCCGCTATTCCGATTGGGGCGTGGATCTGAAGCGGCATGAACGTCCCGACCTCTATGAGACCAGCCCGCTCGCGCTCTGTTGGGACGACGAGAACTACTATCTTGTCGCCTACGGCGGCGCGCACGGCCTGACGCACTACCGCGTGGACAAAATGTCGCACATCACGCTGACGGGGGAAAAGCGCGAGGCGGTGGACGCCGTGCGCAAGTTCGATCCGGCGTCTTATTCCAAAAAAGTGTTCGGTATGTTCCGCGGCGAGACGAAGCGTGTGAAGCTGCGGTTTGAAAACGCGCTTGCAGGCGTTGTTGTCGACCGCTTCGGCAGAGACGTGATGCTCATCGCGCAGGACGCGTCGCACTTCACTTTTACGGCGGAGGTTTCCGTCTCGCCCATGTTTTTGGGCTGGCTCGCGGGCTTCGGCGGCAGGGCGAGCGTTGTGTTTCCGCAGAGCGTGGTGGAGGAATACCGCGCCTTTTGTCAGCGCGCACTTGCCGCACTGCCTGAAGAATAAAATGGAGACGGCCAAAAAGGTTTGGAAGACGAGCAACTCACGCCTGTCGGCGTATAGAGATACGCTAAGGCGTGAGTTGCGACGTAAGTCAAAATTATTGAAAATCAATCTGCTTTTAACCTGTAAAAGTTTGAAAACGAATTGTTGCCTGCATTGCATCCCCTTAGTCAGTTCGCTTATATAAAGTTAAATTATTTTGACGGTTACGGACTTTTTTGGCAGTCTGAGGGACGGGATGGCGCGCCATCCCGTCCCTGTTTTTGCAGGTTATCCGCAGTTCTGGCAGCCGCCGCAGTTTTGCTGCTTGCAGGGCGGCGCACTCTCGGGGAAGAAGGCACGCATGGGGAAGTCGATGCGGCTGAACAGCTCGCAGGGATCCTCCTCGCAGCATTCCTCGTCGCAGCATTCTCGCGTCGGCGCGCAGTAGTCGCAGTCCGCGACGGAGAGCTGCGTGTCGCGCTCCAGACGGACGGTGGAGAACTGCCCCAGCGTGACATAGAGGCGGCGCGTCTCGCCCGTCAGCACGAGATCTTCTCCAAACGCCTTTACGATGCTGTCCGGCAGGGTCGTCACCTCGGTCTCACGCTTGCACTCGCACACCTCGCGCACCTGTGCGGAGAGGATCATCGGGTCGAGCACTTCCACGACGGCCACGGGGCGATCCAGATGCAGCAGGGCGTCGGGTGCGGGCAGCGTGTCGCTGCTGCGGAACATTTTGGCTCTTCCGCAGCCGCCGTAAAGCACGACGCGCTTGGTGAACACGGCAAGACCTGCCAAAGGAGTCGGGCGCAGGCCGCCGGGCAGGGCGTCGCTGAGGATGCGATAGTAGAAAGTAATGTCAACGGCGTAAAAGCCCGCTTTGTAGGCAAGCGATTCCACGCTGACGTTCGCGTAGAGCAGCTCCGCGCAGCGGGGCTTTGCTCCTGCGGCGGTGTTGAGCGCCGCCTGCGATTCCACGGTCAGATAGACGCGCAGATCCTCCACGCAGTCTTTGTCGAGGCAGGAGTCCACGATCTGATTTGTATGGATGCAGACAGGCTGCCGCGGCGACGCTACGGGTGCTGTATTTACATTGTCTGGCATAAAAAAACCTCCCGAAAGATCTTTCAAACGGGCCGCTGAGAAGCGCGGCAGCCGCTCAAGCAGAAAGTTGCTTTCACAACATTGTATGCGGAGGCGGCGCGGTTGTGAAATAATGCGCGTAAACGTAGACAAATCTGGAGAATTGTGGTACAATGATCTAAACTAAAATGGAAGAGGTATGCGCATGAAAACAGACGTTCTGGGCGTACTTTACGATAATGTCACCATGGACGAGGCGCTTGCGCGCGGGCGGGAGCTGCTGCGCGGCGAGCGCGCGGCCTATTGCGTCACGCCGAATGCGGAAATGGCCTATGAGGCGCTGCACGACGAGGCGTTCCGCGCGATCCTGAACGAGGCGTCCCTTGTCCTGCCCGACGGTGCGGGCGTGGTACTCGGCGCAAAAATCCTGAAAACGCCGCTGAAGCAGAAGGTCGCGGGCATCGACTTTGCGCAGAATCTGCTGGGCATTTTGGAAGAAGAGGGGAGCCGCCTCTTCCTTTTGGGCAGCAAGCCCGGGATCGCCGAGACGGCGGCGGAAAAAATGCGGCAGAAGCATCCGTCGCTCATCATCTGCGGCACGGCGGACGGCTATTTCCTCGACGACGTGGACGCCGTGCGCACGATCAATGACGCGCGCGCCGATGTTGTGTTCGTCTGTCTGGGCGCGCCGAAACAGGAGCGCTTCATGCACGACCATTGCGGGGAGCTGAATGTCCGGCTGATGATCGGTCTGGGCGGCACGCTCGACGGCATCGCGGGCACGGTAAAGCGCGCGCCGAAATGGATGATCCGGCTCCAGCTCGAGTGGCTCTATCGCCTGATCAGGGAGCCGCGCCGTTTCGGACGGATGCTCCGCCTGCCCAAGTTCGTGTTCGCGGCACTGAAAAAAAGATGGAAGGGATGATCCCATGGGAAGATTGATCGTTTTTGAGGGAACCGACGGTTCCGGCAAGTCCACGCAGTTCAAGCTGCTGACAAAGCGCTTGCAGACGATGCAGATCGATTTCCGCACGATGGTATTTCCGCAGTACTCCGAGCCGTCCTCGGCGCTGATCCGGATGTATCTGGGCGGCGAGTTCGGCGCGAAGCCCTCCAATGTCAACGCTTATGCCGCCTCCACCTTCTATGCGGTGGATCGTTTTGCGTCATATCGCAAGGTGTGGGGGGAATACTATAAAAACGGCGGACTGATGCTCTCGGACCGTTACACGACGTCAAACGCCGTGCATCAGGCCTCCAAGCTGCCCGAGGGCGAGCGCGAGGCGTTCTTCCGCTGGCTGTATGACTTTGAATACCACCATATGGAACTTCCCAAGCCCGATGTCGTCATATATCTGGATGTCCCCACCGAACTGACCGGCCAGATGCTCCGCCGCCGCGAGGATCGCACGGGCGAGCACGCGGACATCCACGAGCAGAATATGGATTATCTCCGCCTGTGCCGCAGCACCGGCTTGCAGGCGGCCGACCACTACCACTGGACGATCATCAACTGCGCGCGCGACGGAAAAATGCGCGGCATCGAGGACATTCACAACGAGATCTTTGCGCTGGTGCAGCCCCTGCTGGAGGTGGAGAAATGATCTATATCATCCTTGGAAACGGGTTTGAGGAGGCCGAGGCGGTGATCCCCTGCGACCTGCTGCGCCGCGCCGGACTGAGCGTCCGGTTTGCGGGCGTCGGCGGGACGGAGATCACGGGAGGCCACGGCATTACCGTGCGCGCCGAGTGCGTCGCGGAGCAGACCGATTTTTCTGACGCGGAGATGATCGTTTTGCCCGGCGGGCTGGGCGGCGTCGCGTCCATTCGCGGCTGCAAACCCGTGCTGGACGCGTTGCGTGGGCAGTATGAGGCAGGGCGCTTGGTCGCCGCGATCTGCGCCGCGCCGACGGTGCTGGCGGAGCTTGGCATCACGGACGGCAGAATGGCCACGTGCTACCCCGGCTGCGAGGCGATGATGGGCAGCGCGCGCACCTGTCAGGCAAGCGTGGTCGTCGACGGCAACGTGATCACCGGCCGCGCGCCGGGAACGGCATTTGACTTTGCGCTCAAGCTCATTGAGGTGCTGCGCGATAAACAGACGGCGGAGGCGGTCGCGGCGGGGGCTGTCTACCGCTGAGGAGGAAAACTATGAACAGAAACGATCCGGATTTTCCCGAATTTGACGATATTGACCGGCTGATCGAGGAGACGAGACAGCAGCTCGGCGACGTGCCGGAGGAGCAGGCGGAGCCTGCCGATACCGTGCCGGAGCAGCCCGATGCGCAGACGCCTGCCGCGCCCACGCCGTATGCGGACTTTGAGCCGGATTTCGGCAACGCGTTTGACGACTACGGCGAGTATAACGCGCCGCAGGAGGAGCAGACGGAGCCGCCGGAGGGCGACAAGACGGAGCGCTTCGCGCGTGAGGAAGCGCAGCTAAAAAAGGAGCGCGGCAACTGCGACCTGCCCTCCAAACGGCCAAGAACGAAGAGCGCCCCGCGGCGTATCCTGCCGCTGTTTGTGAAGATCGTGCTCTATGTCGTCATTGTCGGCCTGATCGGCGTGGGCGCGGGCTACGGCGCATGGGAGGCGGCGGAGGATGTGCTTGCGTTCCATCGGTCGCCCGACGAGCTGACCGTGACGATCAACGAGGGCGACAGCGTGGGTGACATCGCGCAGATGCTCTGCGACAACGGCGTGATCAAGTATCCCTCGCTTTTCAAGTTTTATTGCAAGTTCACAAAGTCCTCGGACAAAATGGATCCGGGCACATATACCATCCACTATAACTACGACTATCACGCGCTGGTCAACGCCATGGTCGAAACCAAGGCCGAGCGCGAGACGGTGCGCGTCATGATACCGGAAGGCGCGAACAGCGCGCAGATCTTTGCCCTGATGGAAAAGAACGGCGTCTGCTCGCAGAAAGCGCTGGAGGTCTGCGCGGCGTCGACCTATTTTGACTACTGGTTCTTGGAGGGACTGCCCTATGGCGCGGCCAACCGGCTTGAGGGCTTCCTCTTCCCCGACACCTACGATTTCTACCTCAACGACGAGCCGGAGCGCGTCATCAACCGCCTGCTTTCCAACTTTGACCGCAAGATCACGGACAATGCGCAGAAGCAGCTGGTCAGCCTCAACGAGCGCGTCGGCAACTGGATGCGCAACTTCGGCTACGACGAGGCGTTCATTCAGGCGCATGAGCTGAGCTTCTACGACGTCGTCATCGTCGCCTCCATGATCGAAAAGGAGACGGCGGGCGCGACGGAGAGCGGCAACATCGCCTCGGTCATCTATAACCGCCTGCTCGATCCGGATCGCTATCCGCTTCTCCAGATCGACGCGACGGTCGTCTATGCGCTCGGCGGGATTGACGGCGCGCTGACCTATGAGGACACGCAGGTGGACAGCCCCTATAACACCTATAAGGTGCAGGGTCTCCCGATCGGGCCGATCTCCAACCCCGGTATGTCCAGCATCACCGCGGCGATCTTCCCGACGGCGACGACCTACCATTTCTATGCGCTGGACAAGTCCAGCGGCTACCACCACTTCTCCGTGACTTACGAGGAGCATAATAAATTCCTGGAGACACAGAATAATGATTGAACTTCTCGCACCGGCCGGAGATATGGAGCGGCTGAAAATGGCCGTCGCCTATGGAGCCGACGCGGTCTACCTTGCGGGGACAAGCTTTGGGATGCGCTCCTTCGCGGGCAATTTTACCGCCGAGGAGCTGCCGCTTGCCGTGCGCTACGCGCATGAGCACGGCGTGAAGGTTCACGTTACGGTCAATACCATGCCGCGCAGCGACGAGCTTGCGGCGCTGCCGGCACATTTGGAGAATTTGGAGCGCTGCGGCGTGGACGCGCTGATCATTGCCGATCTCGGTGTGTTCCGCCTCGCGCAGCGCTACGCGCCCCACTGCCAGCGCCATGTTTCCACGCAGGTCAGCGTGGCAAACTATGCCTGCGCGAACGCGTGGTACGAGCTGGGCGCGCAGCGCGTCGTGCTTGCCCGCGAGCTTTCGCTTGAGGAGATTCGGACGATCCGCGAAAACACGCCGCCCGCGCTGGAGCTGGAGACCTTTGCGCACGGGGCTATGTGCGTCTCCTATTCCGGCCGCTGCCTCCTGTCCAATTATATGACGGGGAGGGACAGCAACCGCGGCGCCTGCGCGCAGCCCTGCCGCTACCGCTATGCGCTGATGGAGGAAAAAAGACCGGATGAGTATTTTCCGGTCTTCGAGGATGAAAAAGGCACGTACATCATGAACTCCCGCGATATGTGCATGATCGACCACTTGGACGATCTCATGCAGGCGGGCGTTGACTGCATCAAGATCGAGGGACGCGCGAAGAGCGCCTACTATGCCGCGATCGTCACGGGCGCTTACCGCCACGTGATCGACGACGTCGCGGCCGGTCGTCCGGTCGATCCGGTCTGGCGCGACGAGGTGGAGCACGTGTCCCACCGGCGCTACTCGACCGGCTTCTTCTACGGGCAGCCGGGTCAGTACGTGGAAAGCTCGCGCTATATCCGCAACTGGCAGATCTGCGCCGTCGTGACGCAGTGCAACGCGGACGGCATGGCTACGCTTTCGCTGCGCAACAAGTTTGCCGTCGGCGATGTGCTGGAGGTGGTCGGCCCCGACCTTCGGCCGTTTGAGATCACCGTTCCGGTCATGTGCGACATGGAAGGCGCGGCGCTGACCGAGCCGCGCAATCCGCAGATGTGCTTCCGGATGCGCCTGCCGCGCCCCGTGCCTGCGCTGAGCCTGCTGCGCCGCGCGGTCGACCTCTCGCCGGAATAAAAAATCCGAAAAAAGAGAAAAAAGTGCTTGCATTTCTCAAAGGAATGTGTTATTATGTTTGAGCGCTTGAGAGAGTGCTTATGCGCCAGTAGCTCAGTTGGATAGAGTGTTTGGCTACGAACCAAAAGGTCGGGGGTTCGAGTCCCTTCTGGCGTACCATCGTCCACCGCAGGAAACTACGGTGGACGATTTTTTTGCAGAAACGGGGAGCAGACATGAGCCGCGCTTTTGCCGGAGGGCAAAGGCGCGGCCTTGTTTTTATGGGGTGTTGTTCAAAATGTCGGAAAAGGTTTTGGAAAATTCCACGTCGGCAAAGCTGCGCAGCGTTTTGCAGTATCCGTCATAGGCGGCAAGTAGCCTTTCGGCCTGCGGGGACAGAGAAGCACCTCCTCCATTTTTTCCGCCGGTGGTGGATATCAGCAGGGAGAAGCCCAATTCGGCTTCGGCGTTTTTGATGACCGTCCATGCCTTGGAGTAGGCCATCTCCATGGAGACGGCGGCGGCGCGCAGGGAATGGGCGCTTTTGACGCGGCGCAGCAGCTCTGCTACGCCCGGGCCAAAGCACTTTCCTTCGCCGAAAATGCGGATGGACAGCACGGGTCGAAATGTCTTACTCATGTAGCCAGTATACCACGTTTTTTGCCGCTGCGTCAATGCTTTTCCCGCAAAATCGGTTGACGGAGGGGGAAAACTATGGTATTCTGTGAAAAGAATAACGGAAAGGGAACGGGCGTTCACAATGGCGGAATTTGCGAGCTATCTTCACATCCGGCGCGGCGTGACGGCGCTGATCGGCAGCGGCGGCAAAACGACGCTGATGCTTCGGCTGGCGCGCGAGCTGCGTGCCTACGGGAGCGTGATCGTCACCACCTCCACGCATATTTTTCCGCCGGAGGGGATGCCTGTGCTGCCGGAGACGCAGAAGCTCGCCGACCACGCGCTGTGTTGCGTCGCCGCGCCTGCGGAGAACGGGAAGCTCTGTGCGCCGCAGCAGCCCTTTGAGGCGCTTGCCGCGCTTGCCGACTTTGTTTTAGTCGAGGCGGACGGCTCCGCGCGACGCCCGCTCAAGGCGCATCTGCCGCATGAGCCGGTGATCCCTGCGGCCGCAGGCGAGGTGATCTGTCTGGTCGGCGCAACGGGCATCGGCAAACCGGTCTTTGAGGCGGCGCATCGTCCGGAGCGCTTTGTCGCGCTGGGCGGCGACACGGTCGCAACGCCGGAGGCGATCACGCGGGTGCTTCGCGCCGAGGCGCTTTTTTCAAAGGTGCTGATCAATCAGGCGGATGCCGCGCCGGAGGAGGCAGAGCGGCTTGCGCGCCTGCTGGGCTGTCCGGCGGTATCCGTGCAAAAAGGAGAGATTTTATGCGAGTACTGATCCGCGGCGCGGGGGATCTTGCCTCCGGCATTGCCCTCCGGCTGCATCATGCGGGGATGCAGGTGGCCATGACCGACCTGCCCAAACCGACGGCGATCCGCCGCACGGTCTGCTTTTCTCAGGCGATCCTCTTCGGCACGATGACCGTGGAGGACGTGCGCGCGCGCTTTGCCGCCGCGCCGGAGGACGCCGAGCGCATTTGGGCGGCGGGCGAGATACCGGTCTTCGCCGACCCGACAGCTGCGTGCAGGCACGCGCTTGCGCCCGATGCGCTGGTCGACGCCATTCTTGCCAAGCGCAACCTCGGCACCGCGCGCGACGACGCGCCCTGTGTGATCGGCGTGGGGCCGGGCTTCACCGCCGGTGTGGACTGCCATGCCTGCGTGGAGACCATGCGCGGGCATACGCTCGGCAGAGTGCTCACCGAGGGCAGCCCGATCCCCAACACGAATATCCCCGGCCTCATCGGCGGCTTTGCGGGCGAGCGCGTGCTGCGCGCTCCGGCCGACGGCGTTTTCCGTCAGCTTGTGCAGATCGGCGACATCGTTCAGCAGGAGCAGATCGTTGCCTACGTCGGTGACGAGCCGATGCGCTGCCAGATCTCCGGTGTTCTGCGCGGCATTCTGGCCGACGGCACGCCGGTGTTTCGCGGCATGAAGGCGGGCGACGTTGACCCGCGCGCCGACGTGTCCTATTGTTATCTTGTGTCGGATAAGGCGCTTGCCATCGGCGGCGGCGTCTTGGAGGCGATTTTACGTTTTGGAGGGAACCATGGAAGACGTTAAACTGACAAAACTTGCCAAATGCGCCGGCTGCGGCGCAAAGGTTGGCGCGGGCGTGCTGGCCAAGCTGCTCGACGGCATCCGCGTCCATCAGGATCCGAACCTGCTGGTCGGCTTTGACAAATCGGACGATGCCTCGGTCTATCGGGTCAGTCCGGAGCTTGCGCTGGTGCAGACGGTGGACTTTTTCCCGCCCATCGACGACGATCCCTACACCTTCGGGCAGATCGCCGCCGCAAACGCGCTTTCGGACGTTTACGCGATGGGCGGCGAGCCGAAGCTGGCGCTCAACATTATGGCCATTCCGGACAGCCTGCCGCGCGAGGCGGTACACGCGCTGCTGCGCGGCGGCTACGATAAGGTGTATGAGGCGGGCGCGATCATCACGGGCGGCCACAGCATCCTTGACGACGAGCCGAAGTACGGCCTTGCCGTGACCGGCTTTGTGCATCCCGACCGTTTTTTGAAAAACTGCGGGGCGCAGGCGGGCGACGTGCTGTTTTTGACCAAACCGCTCGGCATCGGCGTTGTGACGACGGCTGCGAAGGTAGATCTTGCGCCGGAGGAGACGCTCCGCCGCGCCAAGGAACTGATGAAAACGCTCAACAAGGGCGCGCGCGACGTCATGGTGAAGTACCGCGCCCACGCCTGCACGGACGTGACGGGCTTCAGCCTGATGGGTCACGGACTTGAAATGGCGCAGGGAAGTGACATGGAGCTGCACATTGACACGTCGGCTATTTCGTTCCTCTCCGGCGTGCGGGAGCTTGCCGAGATGGGCATCCTTCCGGCCGGAATGTACCGTAACCGCAGCTTTGCCGAGGCGATGGTGGACGCGGGCGATGTGCCGCTCGCCGTGCAGGATCTTCTGTATGACCCGCAGACGTCGGGCGGCCTTCTGATCGCCGTGGACGCGCGGGATGCCGAGGCAATGTATGAAGAGCTGAAGAGCACCGTTCCGGCGGCGCAGCGCATCGGCACGGTGGAGCCGTACCGTGGCGGAAAGCGCATTTTCTTAAAATAAAGAAGGGGGGGCGATACGTTTGGCGACCAGAGGACGACGCGTTCACGCGATCGAAAAATCCATACAACTGCTCGACTGCTTCTGGCAGGAGCGGCGGCCGCTCGCCCTGCGCGAGCTGGAGGCGATGACCGGCTGGGCCAAGAGCACCATCCACGGTCTGCTTGCCTCGATGCTCGATTCCGGTGTGATCGAGCAGAACGCGACGGACGGAAACTACCGTCTGGGCTACCATCTGTTCGAGCTGGGCAGCGCCGTGAACCAAAGCTGGGGCGTGCCGGAGATCAGCGCGCCGTATTTGCAGCGGATCGTAGATCAGGAGGGGGAGTCTGCCTATTTGGCGCGGCTGTCGGGCGACGAGCTGATCCTGACGCTCTGCGAAGAGCCGCACGTCGGCTTCCGCATCGTTTCCGAGGTCGGGACACGGCTGCCGCTGCACTGCACGTCGCAGGGAAAGGTCATCCTTGCAAATCTCCCGCGATACGACGCGCAGCGCCTGCTGAACCGGCATCCGCTGGCGGCCTGCACGCCGAAGACGCAGACGGATCCGGCGCGGCTGCTCGCGGAGATTGCCCGGTGCCGCAGCATAGCAGAGGAGCACGAGGAGTATCGTGCGGGGCTGCAATCGGTCGCCGCGCCGATCTTCGACGCGCACGGTGCCTGCCACTATGCGATCGGCATCATCTGTATGACCTCGACGGAGCCGGAACGCTTTGAAAGGCTGCGCACTGCCGTCTCTTCGGCGGCGGCGGCGATCACCGCCGAGCTTCAAAAAAAGACGGAGTAAAAATCCGCCGGACGAGCCTCGTCCGGCGGATTTATCTGTTTTACTGCGCCACGTTTTTGATGAAGCGCATGAGGATGGCGGCGACCTGCGCACGGGTGGCGTTGCCCTGCGGGTCGAGCCTGCCGTCCGAGCCGCCGATGATCTTCTGCTCCACCGTCCAGCGCATCGCGTCGGTGGCGTAGCCGCTCACGCGGGAGGCGTCGGGGAAGGAGGAGAGGCTGCCGTTTGTCTGCGGCTGCTTTGCGTAGCGGTAGAGGATGGCGGCCATCTGCTCGCGGGTGATCTTGCCCTCCGGATCGAAGCGGTTATTGCCGACGCCGTTGACGACGCCGTTTTCCGCCGCCCACGCGACGGCCTCGGTGTACCACTGGCCGCTTGCGACGTCGGTGAAGCGGTTCGTGCCCTCCTTGGGCGAACCGGCGTAGCGCCACAGAACGGTGACGAGCATGGCGCGCGTCATGCTGCCCTCCGGATCGAAGCGGTCGGAGGCAATGCCGTTCATGAGCTTGCCGCGAATGGCAAAGTCGATGCTTTCGTGATACCACGCGCGGGTATTGACGTCCTTGTAGGGCTTCGACGGACAGGTCGCGCCGCCGTCGCAGGGCTTGTCGCCCTGACCGTCCGTCGCGCCGCAGCG
>USIH01000050.1 GCA_900554705.1 uncultured Eubacteriales bacterium | reverse complement strand
CCCTACCGTATCTATATACGCCGACGGGCGTGAGTTGCTCGTCTTCCGAACTTTTTGGCAGCCTGTCAGCGTGCCGAAAAGGTTTTCGGCACGCTGAGCGGAACTGCCGTTGGGCAGTTCCGCTTTTTTGTTCATTGCATTTTGCGCAAAAATCAGGTATACTGAAGAAAAAGGAGGGATAGGCGGATGTATCAGGCACTTTATAGAAAATACCGGCCGCGCACGTTTGACGATGTCGTCGGTCAGCCTGCCGTGACGCAGACGCTGAAAAATCAGTTGCTGCAAAATCGGCTCAGCCATGCCTACCTCTTCACGGGCACACGCGGCACGGGCAAAACAAGCTGCGCAAAGATCCTTGCCAAAGCGGTCAACTGCGAAGCGCCTGTCGACGGCAACCCTTGTAACTGCTGCGCCGCCTGCCGAAGCATCGAAGCCGGTTCGTGCATGGACGTGCTCGAGATCGACGCGGCTTCGAACAACGGCGTCGACAATGTGCGCGCGCTGCGCGACGACGCAGCCTATCTTCCGGCCGAGGTCAAGATGCGCGTGTATATCATCGACGAGGTGCATATGCTCTCTCTCAGCGCGTTTAACGCGCTGCTTAAGATCATTGAGGAGCCGCCGGAGCATCTTCTGTTCATTCTTGCGACGACGGAGCTGCACAAGGTTCCCGCGACGATCCTTTCCCGCTGCCAGCGCTTTTCCTTTCGGCGGATCCTTCCGGAGGATATTTCGGATCGTCTGAGCTTCATCGCGGCGCGCGAGCACATCGCCCTCACGCAGGAGGCGGCGGATTTCCTTGCCCGTCTTGCCGACGGCGGCCTACGAGATGCCGTGAGCTTGCTCGATCAGTGCGCGAGCGCGTCCTCCGGCGAGATCGGTACGGACGAGGCTTGCCGGACGCTCGGTCTGGCGGGGACGCGCAAGACGGCGGAACTGATGCAGGCGCTGCTTCGGCACGACGGCAAGCAAGCCCTCTTTGTCTTCGATCAGCAGTATGCGGAGGGCAAGGATCTTGCCGCGATGCTCGACGAGCTTTGCACCGTAGCGCGCGACCTGCTTATTATGAAGACGGCCAACCAGAGCAGCTCGCTCATTTCCGGCATTTGCACGCAGCAGGAGCTTTCGGCGCTCTTTGCGCAGGCCTCTGCGGGGGAGCTGCTGCGCATTACGCGCCTTTTGCGCGATGCGGCAGCCGGCTTTAACACAAGCGCGAACCGGAGGATCGACGCGGAGCTTTGTCTCCTGCGCATTTGCAGTCCGGAAGCGTCCTTGGATGCGGAGTCCATCAACGCCCGCCTTTCACGGTTGGAGCAAAAGGTGAAAAACGGCGCAATCCTTTCTTCTGCGCAGCCGATGGCGCAAGCGCCTCCGGTGGAAGAGACTCCCGTGCAGGAGGAAGCGCCGCCTCCGGTCGAGCCGGAGCCGCAGACACTTCCGAACGGCTTCTGGCAGGAGCTTGTGCAGCGTCTTCGCGTGCAGATGAAGCCATATTATTCCGCGTTTTTCTCCGACACGCCGGATGCACCGGTCAGCGGCAGGGTAGTGGAACGTTTTCTCCTGTTGTCGGCGCAGGACAGCTTCACCGTAGACAGGCTGAACAAGCCCGAGGTGCTTCAGACCGTTACCGAGTGCGCCTCCGCTCTTCTTGGGCGTCCCGTGACCGCAAAGTTTGACACGGCGCAGAAAAACACAGGCGGAACGGCTGCACTGGAGCAACTGATCTCACGCGGAAAGCAATTTCCGGATATTGTTGAATTAAAGTAAAAAGGAGTAGTTAAAAATGGCAAAAGGTGGTTTCCGCGGCGGTATGGGCGGCGGCATGAACATGAATATGATCAAGCAGGCGCAGAAAATGCAGCAGGATATGCTGAAGATGCAGGAAGAATTGGAAAACAAGACCTATGAGGCAAGCGTGGGCGGCGGCGTTGTGAAGGCGGTCGTCAACGGAAAGCACGAAGTCCTTTCTTTGACCATCTCGCCGGATGCCGTTGATCCGGATGACGTGGAGATGCTTCAGGATATGGTTGTGGGCGCGGTGAATGAAGCGATGCGCAAGGCAGAGAGCGAAGCCTCGGCTAATATGTCCCGCCTGACCGGCGGCCTGAATCTGGGCGGTTTGTTCTGATGCGCGCATTTCCTGCCGCGTTGGAGCGGCTAACGGAACAATTTGCGCGTCTGCCCGGCATCGGCGGCAAGACGGCACAGCGCCTTTCCTTTTACCTCCTGAGCCTTCCGCAGGAAGAGGTCGAGGAGTTCGCGCAGACGCTTACTGCGGCGAAAAAGAGCGTGCACCTGTGCCCCTGCTGCCAGAATTTGACCGATCTTGACCTCTGCCCGATCTGCGACGATGAAACGCGTGACCATGGGATCATCTGCGTCGTTGCCGATCCCAAGGATGTCATCGCCTTGGAGCGCGCGCGGGAGTTCCATGGTGTCTATCATGTGCTGCACGGCGTGATCTCGCCGCTGAACCACGTGGGGCCGGACGACATCCGCGTGCGTGAGCTGCTTTCCCGCGTAGGAAAGGGCGGCGTGCGCGAGGTCATTATGGCGACCAATCCCGACACGGAGGGCGAGGCGACCGCGCTCTACATTTCGCGCCTTCTTCGCCCCATGGAGGTGCGCGTGACGCGCCTTGCCTACGGGATACCCGTGGGGAGCCAGTTGGAGTATGCCGACGAGGTGACGCTCTTGCGCGCCTTGGAGGGACGTCAGGATATTTGACGAGCGACTAAAGGAGCATTCATAATGAAAATACTGATCCTGAGCTGTGATACGGGTCAGGGACACAACAGCGCTGCCCACGCGGTGGAGGAAGCGCTGAAGCGGCGCAATATTGCCTGCGCCGTTGTGGATCCGTTGACGTTCGGCAGCAAAAAAACGGCAGGCGCCGTGTCTGCCACTTACAGCGGGATGATGAAAAAAACGCCGGCGCTCTTTGGCGCGCTCTATAAGGCGGGCGGCCTTTACAGCGCGACCGGCCTGACCTCTCCCGTTTACTATGCCAACGCACACTATGCGCAGAAGCTGAAGGAATATATCGTAGCGGAGGCGTTTACAAGCGTTGTCTGCACGCATCTGTTTGCCATGGAGGCAATGACCGCGATACGCAAGCGCTTGGCGCTCCACATCCCTTGCTATGGTGTTCTCACGGACTATACCTGCATTCCGTTTTTTGCCGAAACGGTTCTCGACGGTTACCTGATCCCGCACGACGATCTGCGCGCTGAGATGAAGCATATTCCGCCGGAGCTGATACACGCGACCGGAATTCCCGTGAGCCATCGCTTCACGGAGCATCTGCCCGCGCAAGAGGCGCGGGTGCGGCTTGGCCTTGCGCCGGAGCGCCCGATGATCCTGATCATGAGCGGCGGCGTGGGCTGCGGCAATATCGTGGAGCTTTGCAAAATGCTTTTGAAAAAATGCGGCAATGACTACCAAGTCTGCGTCCTTGTCGGCCGCAACCAGAAGCTCAGGCAGCAGGTTGAAAAGCACTTTAAGAACGCGTCCTGTATCCGTACTGTGCCGTTTACCGATCAGGTAAACCTCTATATGAACGCCGCAAATGTGATGATCTCAAAGCCCGGAGGCCTGACCAGCACGGAGGCGGCGGTCGCAAATGTGCCGCTGATCCATTTGCTTGCCTATGCCGGATGCGAAACAAAGAATGTTGCGTTCTTCTCCGCGCGCGGTATTTCCGTCCACGCAAGCAACGCAAAGCAGGCGGCCATCGCCGCAAAGAATATCATCAGCGCCCCCAGTTGGGCGGAGAGGATGCGCGCGCAGCAGCGCGAATATATCTATCCGGACGCCGCGGAGCGCGTCGCTGATCTGGTGGTGTGAGTATGCGCGGCCTTTGGCTTCTTTGGATCGTTGGCGGCTATTTTTTGGGAAGCGTCATGTTTTGCAAGCTCATACCGAGCTATTTCCTGCAAAAGGACGTTGCGGAGCTGAGTGACGATCATAACCCGGGAGCGGCAAACGTGTTTGTAAATTGCGGCATTCCTATGGGGCTGCTGTGCTTACTGCTGGATATGCTAAAAGGCTTCCTGCCGGTCTATCTTGCGTATCGCACCGTAGATGTCCACAGTATGTACTTCGCGGCTGTCATCGTCGCGCCTGTGCTTGGCCATGCGGTCGCGCCGCTGAACCATCACCACGGCGGCAAGTGCATTGCGACCTCCTTTGGCGAGATGCTGGCGCTGCTGCCGGTCTCGCGGATCGTTCTGATCCTCGCGGGGCTTTATGCCCTGTTTTCTACGCTGATCAAGATCAACCCCACGCGCATCCGCAGCATCGTTACCTTTGCGCTGTTCGGCTTGGCCGGAACGGCGCGCAGCGCGCTGACCGGTCAGGGCGCCATCGCGGTCGGCTGCGCCCTGCTTTGTGTGATCGTCATCGCGCGCCATACGAAATACTTTGCCGTAGTACCGAACGAGGCAGAAAAGTGAACGCACTTTTCTGCCTCGTTTTCGCCGTTATTGATCCAGCGCTGGGTTGAGATAGTAAATGTTCCTGCTGTCCATCCGCTCGCGCAGCCGCTCGATCGCTTCGCCGAAGCGCTGGAAATGCACGATCTCTCTGGCGCGCAGGAATTTGATCGCGTCGTTCACGTCGGGGTCATCCGAAAGACGCAGGATGTTGTCATAGGTTGTGCGTGCTTTTTGCTCCGCTGCAAGGTCTTCCGTCAAGTCGGTAATCGGATCGCCCTTTACGGCCATCGTCGCAGCCGACCACGGTGCACCGCCGGCAGATTGCGGATAGACACCTGCCGTATGGTCAACAAAGTACGGGGCAAAGCCGGCAGCCTTCTGCTGCTCTTCCGTCAACTTTCTGGTAAGCTGGTGGACGATCGCCCCGATCATCTCTAAGTGCCCCAATTCCTCCGTTCCAATGTCCGTCAGCAGCCCCTTCAGTTCCGGATAAGGCATGGAGTAGCGCTGGGAGAGGTAACGCAGAGATGCGCCAAGCTCGCCGTCAGGTCCACCGTACTGACTGATGATGATCGCGGCCAAGGTAGGGTTCGTGTTTGCGATCTTTACAGGGTATTGCAGCTTCTTTTCATACACAAACATCGCTTAACCCTCCTTTTCGTTTGCCGAGATTTCCCAAGGCCACGGGTCGGTCATCCAATGATAACAGTCCGCATCTGCCGCGCTTGCCTGCGTCAACGGGCCGTATGCCTTTTCGTAGGCCTCTCGACCTTTTTGGTATAGCTGTGCATAAAACTGAAACAGCTTGAACGCTTCGTTGTCGTCCGTGTGCGTGTCGAGGTATTCGCCCAGATCTACCATGGCAAATCCAAGCGTTTGCAGCTCGTGCAGCTGCGACTGCGAAAGCGGCGTCTCGTTCGCTTTGCCCATGAAGGGGAGGTCTAACCCGGGGAACATCGTCCCGCGGATCACACCATTTTGCGCCGCATAGACTGCGGGATTGTTCTTTTGCATCGGAACAAAGGGTACAGCGAGCGGCGCGCAGGCGGGCAGCGTTCCGCAGGATGCGGTTTCGTCCGCTGCGATCTCTTTGTTGCTGCACGAAACCATCGGCTGCTTTTTCAGTTCCAAAACCATTCCTCCTTTTTGATCGTTTCGAATTATGCTATGCGGCGTAAATTCGAATGGTTACGACAAAAAGGAGGAATTTTTCTATTTTAACTTTTTGAGTCGCTCCGTGTCCGCAATTACGATCAGGGTTTGTTCGGCTTCAAGCGGGGCGGACGGAATTATTTGTGTGGAGACACTGCTCCCTTTGCGGATGGCCACAACGTTCATAGAGTATTTGCCGCGCAAATTCAGTTCTGAGAGACTTTTACCGACCCATTCCGGCCGCATTTCCAGCTCGACCATGGAGATCTTTCCGGACAGTTCGATCATATCGGTAAAACCGGCGCTCAACAGGTTCTTTGCAAGGCGTATGCCGGATTCGTATTCCGGAAAGACGACGCGATCCGCGCCGACCTTGCTGAGAATTTTGCGGTGGGTTTCGTTTGCGCACTTGGCGATCACAGTGGGGACGCCGACCTCTTTACATAGCATGGTCGCCATAACACTTGCTTCCAAATTGCTTGCCATTGCAATGATAACGGTGTCGACGTTTGCAATGCCGAGCTGCTCGATCACCTTGCGGTCGGTGATGTCCGCGCACTTGCACATGGTGAGGAAGGGTGCGGCTTCCTCCACGGCTACTTCGTCGATGTCGATTGCAATGATTTCCGCGCCTTGCGCTTCCAACTGCGTGGCGACGGCGCGCCCATAGCGTCCAAGGCCGAACACGGCGTAAGTTTTATGCATTGTTTCGCTTCTCCTTTAGCCGACGCTGATGTCTTCCGTCGGATTTTTGATGATATTTACGTTTCTGCTCTTGCCGCTGAGGGCAAAGGCAAGGGAGATGGGGCCGACTCTGCCGAGATACATGGTGATGATAATGATTGTCTTTCCAATACCGTTCAGCGTTGCTGTCAGGTTTCGGCTTAGACCAACGGTTGCTGTTGCACTGACGGTCTCAAAGAGAATGTCAAGCACGGGAGCATCCGTTACCGCGGCAAGGCTAAGCGTGGAGAGAAATACGATCAAAAACGAGATGGTGGACACCGCGACGGCTTTCCGGATCGCCTGCTCCGAGAGCCGACGGTGGCACAGATTTACGTCATTGCGCCCTCTGACTACGGAAAGTGCCGTGGCTGCGAGTACAGCAACCGTGACGGTTTTTATACCGCCGGCCGTGCCGACAGGGGAGCCGCCGATAAACATCAGCAGCAGAGAGAGGATTGCGGAAGCGTTGGTCAAATTTTGCTGCGCAATGGTTGCAAATCCGGCTGTACGGGTCGTAACGGACTGAAAAAGTGCGGCCTGCAGCTTCTGCGGCACGGAAAACTCGCCAATGGTGAGGGGGTTGTTTCGTTCAAAGAAGTAAAAGCCTGCCGTACCGGTGAGGATCAGAAACAGCGTCATAAAGACGGCGAGCTTGCTTTGCAGCGTGAGCCGCCGCCAAAACGGTGCGCGGGGCTTTTTTTCCTGCGCGACGCGAAGCAGATCCCACCAAACGATGTACCCGAGACCGCCGAGAACGATCAACGCACAGGTGACTAAATTGACGATGGGGTCGCGCACGTAGGCGCAGAAACTATTTTCCGAAACAATGTCGATCCCTGCGTTGCAGAAAGCGGAGACGGAGTGAAATACGGAGATCCAAATGCCGTGCGTGCCGAACTGTGGAATGAAGACCGTCATATATGCCAAAGCACCGAGTGCCTCGACGGTAAAGGTGCCGCGCAGGACTTTTTTGACAAAACGGATAAGACCGGAGAGGGTATTGAGATTAAATGCGTCCTGAATGAGCAGCCGCGTGGAAATGCCGATTTTCCGCCGCAGGAGAAGCATTGCCCAAGACACGATCGTGACGATACCAAGTCCACCGATTTGGATCAGCACAAGAATAACGATTTGCCCAAAAGTGCTCCAAGTGCTCACCGTAGGCAGCGTTACAAGACCGGTTACACAGGTAGAGGTCGTAGCAGTGAACAGCGCGTCCAAATAGGGGACAGGAATGCCCGTTCTTGTGCTGATGGGCAAAGCGAGAAGAGCGCTTCCGAGGAGGATCGCCAACAGGAAACCCAAAAGAATGATCTGTGAAGTTGTCAGCCGAAATGACCTCATAGACATACCTCGTCAGAAAAAAAGAATGTCGTACGGATGTTTTTTCAGAAGAAGAATAGCACGGCATGTACAAAAAGTCAATATTCAGGGAAGGGGTTCAACCGGATATTTTGGCCTGGATTTGGGATAAGAGAAGGCAATGCCTTAGAATTTGAAAGGGTTCAAAAAATGGAGATAGACTGAAGAAAGAAAAACAGTGACACATTGGACAAAGTGATAGACGGACGACGTTGGATGAAAAAGTAAAAAACGGTGGCTGGAGATAGCAGCGTAAGAGAATTAAGTAATCATGACCCGTACCTCTGAGCAGGTAGCTTTCTAAGTAAGGGCAATCTGTCTTATGCCAACAGCGCCGAGAATACTGTCTTCAATTCTACATAGTGTTTTACCATTTATTAGCGCGGGAGGGAGAGAGGTAGTAGCGCAACGTTCAGCGGTTCCGCGAACGACAACAAAACGTTGGTTTTGGTGCGTTCGGGTCTTTTTGTTTTTTGCATTCCGAACGCAACAAAATAAAAATTTTGTTGCGTTCGGAATGGATCTGTGATATAATGATTATGATGTTGTGAGAAAGCGGATGCAGGCGTTGGACTGCGGGCTTTGGTGCTGGAGTTGATTGGCGCAAATGCCTTTGGATGATGAGAGATAACTGAGTGATCGTTTTCCTGCTGTGCGGTTCCGCTGTTGTGGCTAAGATGTGCAAAGTTTTGCGTGGTGTGCCGATCCTATGCGCTTTTTCTTAAAGTTCAAATCCGGAGCCTACAGCAAGTTCAAATCCGGAGTCTACAGCCAGCGCGTTCCATCGGTGAACATAACTACCTTTCTACAGACGATCGTTCCCATTATTTCTTTATAAGAAACGAGGTGCTTGCAATGAAGCAATTTTTGGATGCGCCGCAGATTCTGCGCGAGTTTTTGTCGTATCATGAAAACATCAAGGGGCAATCGGCGCAGACGATCAGTGAGTATTACCTTGACCTGCGGATGTTTCTCCGCTTTATGCTCCTGATGAAGAACGAAATGCCCTATACGACAGATCTCGACTCCATTTCCATAAAGGACGTAGATTTGGAATTTATAAAAACAATAACTATTACTGATATTTTTGACTTTCTTTCCTTTTTGGCCAATGATCGCGCCTTTGGTGATGACGCCAATACCGGCATTGGCGCTGCGGCGCGTGCGCGAAAATTGTCCGCGATCAAGTCCTTTTACAAATATTTGACCGTGCGAACGCGTCAATTAACAGAAAATCCGGTGAAAGACATGGAGTATCCCAAGCTGCGCAAGTCCCTCCCCCACTATCTGACGTTGGACGAATCCATGCGGCTTCTGAGGGCGGTCGAGGGTGTGAACGCGGTGCGCGATTATGCCATTTTAATGCTCTTTTTGAACTGTGGGATACGGCGCTCCGAGCTTGTGAATCTGAATTTGACGGACGTCTATGACGACCGCATCCGAGTGACGGGTAAAGGCAACAAGGAGCGTATTGTCTACTTTGGCTCCCCCTGCAAGACGGCGATCGAACGATATATGGCGCAGCGCAATCAAATGGTGCTTACTGACAACCGTGCTCTTTTTGGGTCGCGCGATCATAACCGCATCAGCGTGACGGCGGTGCATCGTCTGGTCAAAAAGCATATGCTTGCGGCGGGGTTGGAGCCGTATTCGGCGCACAAGCTGCGGCATACCGCCGCGACTTTGATGGTTGCAAACGGTGTTGATATTAAAACGGTGCAGGAGGTTCTCGGCCATGCACATCTGAATACGACGGAGATTTACACGCACATTGAGAATACGGAGTTAAAGATCGCAGCGGAGGCCAATCCCCTCTCGCGCATTGAAGGGAATCATGATGAAACGGACGATATTGTTTGATTTGGATGGGACGCTGCTCGACACACTTGCCGATCTACACGCCAGCACAAACTTTGCCTTGAGGGAATGCGGCTATTTGGAACGAACCCTTGAGGAAGTCAGAGCATTTGTCGGGAACGGATTGCGAATGCTGATCGTTCGCTGCCTGCCGAAGGGCAGCAATGAGGCGGAGATTGATCGAGTGCTTGCGGCAATGAAGGCACATTACGCGCAGCACTGCTGTGAAAAAACGGCATTTTATGCCGGCGTGCCAGCGCTGCTACAGGCACTGACCGACGATGGCTGCAAGCTTGCCGTTGTCACGAACAAGGCGATGCAAATGGCGCAGGTGCTTCATGAGAGATTCTTCGCGCCGTGGGTCACATTGACGATCGGCGAGTCGAGCCGCCTGCCGAAAAAGCCGGATCCGGCCATGGTCAGGGAGGCACTTTCCACATTAAACGGCAGTAAGGAAGATGCGGTTTATGTCGGCGACTCAGACGTCGATATTTTAACGGCCAAAAATGCAGGACTTCCCTGCCTTAGCGTTAGCTGGGGCTTCCGCAGTGCAAATTTTTTATGGGACAGCGGCGCGAAAAGCGTTTCCGCAACGCCGGAGGAACTGTATCGGGCGATTTGTGCGCTTTAACATTTATTCCGTACGTGCGCGAAATAGCGCTTTGTAATAGGGCCACAGTCCCCGCTTCTCAGGCGTGTGCGGGGCAAACTGACACATTACGCCCGCGTCAGCGTTCCCTTCGACCAGCTCGGCACCGGTTGGCGTGATCGCAATGTCCCAGCCGATGTGCCCAATTTCAGGGATGACTGCGGCGCAGCGGAGCGCAAGTTGTAGCGCTTCCCCAAAGAACGGGATATGCAGACCACAAAAACGGTGCAGGGTGTCGGGGTGCTGCGTGTAGACGGCTCGGTCGTCATCTATCGCATCGGACAGCACGACGCCGCTGGCGGGGTCGACACGGCAGAACAGCCCGCCGCAGCCGGAGTTATCGCAGTATGCTTCCCCGCGTCCCACTTTGAGCACGATATAGGCGATACGCGCTTCCCCGCGCACAAAATCCGTCACGATGCGCAGCGTGTTGACCGACTGCGGATGAAGTGCGGACAGCGTCGGGTGCTGCTCCACAGGTGCTTCTAAGATCGTCAGTCCGTCCGTTAGCAGCGCCGTCAGCAGTGCTGTGCCGTCAGGATAGTCAGCGGCACGGACACGTCGGACACCTTTGCCGCCGCAGCTGCGGGAACGCTTTGCGAAGAAAATCGGGTGCGTATAGATGAAAGCACGGAACTGCTCTGCGGATACAAGCGTCAGATCGAGCGTTTGGCGGTGCATAAACGGCGAAAAACGCTCGATAAAGCGGTGTTTGTCGTTAAAATCCTCATAATGTGCACGGTCATTGAACCGATCCAGAAGGCGTTTGTTGCGAAATCGGGTGACGTAGGTCGCCCTCTGCCGTTCATTGAGTGTCCAGAAACCGAAGTTCGCATAGTCATAGTATCCGGCACCGTGTCGCAGCGCACACCAGACCATGTCGGCATAGATAAGAATGCGCGGACGACCGCTCTGATGCTGCACCCAGCGGACAATTTGGCTGCATCTTTTGAAGCTGGCGTTTTTGAAAACCTTCAGTAGAAACATTGCAAAGCCCTCCTTTGCGCTTAGCATAGGAGGGCTTTGCATCATATGGATGTCAGATCTGTATCCGAGTTGTTTTATTTTGTAATTTCCTTCAGAAGTGACTTGTAATACGGCTTCCACAGCCCGTTCTTTTCCGGCGTATGCGGTGCCAGCTGACAAAGATCCGTGCCGGGGTATTCATTCCCCTCAATGATCGCAGGTCCGTCGGGCGTTATGCCGATGTCCCACCCGACGTGGCGCATCTGCGGGATCTCGTGCGCGGCTTTCTTGGCAAGCGCGATCGCTTCGGACAGCATGGGAACGCGGTAGCCTTGGAAGACGACACCGGTGTCGGGGTGGGCAGAAAAGACATTAAAATAGTCGTCGGTCGCAACGGAGCAGATCGTCGCCGTTTTGGGGTCGATACGGCAAAGCATCCCCCCCTGCCCGGTGTTATCGCAGCAGCCGCCTCCCCTGCCGATCTTCAGAACGATATAGGCGATGCGAACGTCGTCTGCCCCGACAAGGTCGGTGACGATGCGCAGGGTATTAACGGAGGACGGATGCAGACGCGCCATGTCCGGATGCTGCGCAAGAACCTGCTCAAGAACGACCAGTTTCTTCCTGTGCAGATAAGCAAGTATCTCTTCGTAGCTGCCAAAATCGGCGACGCGGAGCTTTTCTACACCGTTTCCGCAAGAGCCATGGTTTGGTTTGGCAAAGAAAGCGTCCTGCCCCTGTAAAAATGCGGCGAGCGCGGCCTCTGTAGCGGTGCTCCCATCCAGCCAGTTGCGGTGGAGGTAGGAAGAAAACCTTGCGTTAAAGCGCAGCTTATCGTCAAATTCCTCTGAGAAGCGGTAGTCGTTCATCGCTTCGCAGACTTTTTTATTGCGGACACGGGTCAGGTAGGTGTCGCGCTGCTTTCCGGTCATGTCATAAAAACCGAACATCACATAGTCGTAGTAGCCTGCGCCATAGCGCAAGGCACACCAAGCCATACTGAAAAGCGTCCGTGTTTTGCCATGACCGCTTTTGTCCTTCACGACGGCCAGCATATGATTCAGTTTATCAAACCGCATTCCGCGAACGACGCGGAACAAATACTTGATTCCCGGCATAAATCGTCTCGACTTTCAAAAAGATCAAAAGGCGACGGCAATCGCCTCACGGATGTTGCGAGCAGGCAGCAGTTCCAGACCGGCAGGTGCCTGACAGTCCTTCATTGTGCTGCGCGGCACGATGCAGCGCGTGAAGCCCATGCGATGCAGCTCATTCAGGCGCTGTCCAAGCTGCGCAACGCTGCGAATCTCACCGGTCAGGCCGACTTCGCCGACAGCGGAGAGCAGATCGGGCACCGGCTTGTCCATTGCGGCAGAGGCGGCAGCGACTACGACGGCAAGGTCCGCTGCAGGCTCG
>USIH01000049.1 GCA_900554705.1 uncultured Eubacteriales bacterium | reverse complement strand
CTCGTCGGCGTATATAGATACGGTAGAGCGTGAGTTGCGAAGTAAGTCAAAATTAATATAAACAAATCAGTTTTCGACTTGAAAAAGTTCAAGAAACTCTTGATTGTCTAAATTGCAATTCTGCGGCCAATTTTCTTAAAAAGTTAATTCATTTTGACGGTTACGGACTTTTTTGACAGTCTGAAAGCGCCGTCTCTTTGCGAGACGGCGTTTTTTATTCGCACTCGGTATAGAAGATAATATCCGCCTTGCCCTCCTGCTTCGTATGACGGTAGAGGTCGGTGTCCAGTCCGCCGATGCGGAAGCCGGAGCGCAGATAAAACAGGCACGCGCCGAGGTTGTTGTCCTGTCCCTGCGTATACAGGCCGCGATAGCCCTCCGCCGCCGCGACCCTGCGCGCTTCCTCCATGAGCCTCCTGCCGATCTGCTGCCCGCGATAGGCCGCGCACACCTTAAGGTCGCTCAAGTACATATAGCGGAAAAATCCCGCCCGCAGGAGCGCCAGCCCAACGCACTTTTCGCCGTCATACGCGCCCAAAAACACGTCCTCCGACTGCTCCTCGTAGCGGTAGTCCTCGTCCGGAAAGCACATTTCGGTCTCGTCCTCCGGCGCGCAGCGCTCCACCTCATAGCTCCATTTTCCGTCCGCATAGGACAGGAGCATCCGGCCGAACATACGAAACGGCTCGTTCGGCAGGCGAATGTCCGCCTGATGGGCGGCGTCGATCCTTCTGATCTCTATCATGTTATCCCTCCTCCCGATGCACCGTGCAGAGCACCGAGGCATAGAACATACCGTCCTTCCACTCGAACCGGCAGAGGCCGCCGTACTGCGCGGCGATGCTCCTGACCGACCGCGTGCCCAGCCCCAAACCGGCGTGCTTGGTGGAAACAAGCTCGCCGCCCGCGTATTTCGGCGCGGCGGAGCAGGTGTTGTCCACCGTGAGGCAGAGCGAACCGCCGTCCGCGCCCGCCCGCACGATGATCCGGCGGTCTTCCCCGCGCTCCGCCTTGCAGGCATCCAGCGCGTTTTCCAGCAAATTGCCGAGCAGCACCGAAATGTCCGTGTCCGCCATGCCGACATTGCGCGGAATATCGGTCTTTACAATGTAGTCCACGCCGCTATTCTTCGCCTGCTGCGCAAAATACAGCAGCACGGCGTTGGCTGCGGCATTTTCGCAGAAGCGCACGAGCGTATCGTCCGGCAGGCGCTTCCCATAGCCGTCAAGATAGGCCTTGAGCGCGTCATAATCCCCGCTGCTCAAGTACTCCTGCATCAGGGCAATGTGGTGGCGCACGTCGTGCTTTGCGCGGCGCGCCTCGCCGATGCGTTCCTGCAAATTCTCATACTGCACGGCCTGCATGGTGAGCTGATGGTTTTGCTCCGTCAGCTCCAGAATTTTATTCTGCTCCAGAACCAGACGGGTGACGACGGAGTAGATGAGGATCGCGCCGACGTTGATGATGAACAAAAACAGTGTGTTTTTCGGCCGCAGGGCAATTTCCAGACTGGAGCGGGAGATATTGCCGTAGACGGCGTAGTACCACATCACGTAAAATGTCGCCGGAATCAACCAGAGGTAGCGCCACTCGAAGCCGGACGGCTCCTTTTCCACCGCCGGTGTATAGACCCGCTTCATATAAAGGAAGATCGGCACGGCAAGGACGGTCTCGGTGAGCAAAAGGGTCAGGGAAAACGACCAGCGGTAGCTCTGCACCGCGAGTGCCGGAAAAAGCAGCCCCTCGAGCATCTTTGCCGCGATGACCGCAAGATTTGCAAGATTGGAGACCATCAGCAGTGTGAAGAAGGTCTTGCCGAAGTGCTTCTTCACGGCAAGGAAATAAAACGCGGCATAGAGCAGCGTGCTGACGGCGCTGACCGTCCCCGCGTTGTCCCTCGGCCAAAAAGCCGACCACGCGCCGAGCAGGAGCTGGAGCAGGGTCAGAAGGCCGATGAGCAGGCCGGTCATTTTCGGAGAAAAGCGCAGACTGCGCCGGAAGGGATAGAGCGCAAGGACAAGGAAGGGCAAAAAGTTCAGCAGTGAATAGACCGCGACCTCGGCGATCCGGTAAAGCGGCGGCATTACGGCATTCCTCCTTTGCGCAGCTGCCCAAAGCGAAACGTGGAATAGGCGTCTAAGACCTCCTTGGCTCTGCGGCGGCTGATGGGGACGATACTGCCGTCGCTCAAGCGGAAGGTGTCGCCGGTCTGCGCGGCCACCTCGTAAAAATTCACGATCACGCCCTTGGTGGGGCTGAAAAAATAGGGATAGGCGCACAGCAGCGGCTCGACCTCCGAAAACGCCGCGCGCACAACGACGTCGCCGCCGCGCTTTCGGTGCAGCGTGACGCGGTGCGCCGCGCAGTCGGCATAGATAACGTCACGAAGGACAACGCTCGCGCCGTCGGGCAGCCGCACGGCGCGCATTTTTTCCAGCTGCGCAAGATCGAGCCGGTCGAGCATCGCCTTGACACGCTCGCGGCTGAAGGGCTTGCGGAGGTAATCGCAGGCATCCACCTCGTAGCTTTCGCTGGCAAATTCGTTGCTCGTGGTGCAAAAGACAAGGCGGACGCGCGGATCGGACGCGCGGATCGCGCGGGCGACCTCCATGCCGGTGAGCGTCCGCATGAACATATCCAAAATGACAAGGTCAAAGGCCTCCGGCTGCCACGCGCGCAGAAAGGCCTCGCCGCTTTCAAAGCAGGCAAATTCAGCCGCACCCGCCAGCAGCTCGTCGAAGCACGCGCACAGGCGTTCGCAGGTCTTGCGGTCGTCGTCAACAATAGCGATCTTCAAGCGTATCCCCCCTCCGCTGATCACCCCGATTATACCACAAGTCTCCAAAAAAGCAAAGGCGGGAAAACGGCGGACGCGCCGCTTGTGCGGATTTTTGACCGCTTGTGCAAAACCGCTTGCGGCGCGCGTGCATTTCCGCTACACTGTAGGAGTAAAATTGTGTCTGCAAGGAGGTGTTTTATGAAGCTGATCTTATATGGAACGGCGTCGGATCGGGAAGGATTATCTAAGGCGCTTGCCGGTCTGCCGGATTGCAGCTATCGCAATATCCGCGTTACCGACTTTGCGGACTACGACAGCTTTATCGCGGGGCTGGGAGAGGCGCAGTGCGTCGTGGTCATGATGGACGGTGCCGACGGCATGGAAGGCGTGATGGCCGCAAAGGAGCTGTGCGGAGACGTGCCGGTGATCTGGTTTTCGGACGACGGCGGCTTCGGCGCGCAGTCCTACCGGCTCGGCTGCGCCTACTTTCATGAAAAACCTATTTCGCCCGAGACATTGTCTGCGGCGATCGCAAAATGCGTGTAAAGGAGCAAGAAGATGAAAACCATTTTGAACAAACGGATTGTCTCCCTTCTACTGGCGCTGGTCATGGTGCTTTCCATGCTGCCCGCGTCGGTGTTTGCGGAGGAGGACGCGCACCCCACCGACGGAACGGAGCAGCTCGTCACCGAACCGGTCGAGCCGACCGAGCCAGAAGCGCCCACCGAGGCCCCGACGGAGGGGCCGTCAGAGACTCCGACTAAAGCACCTACGAAAGCACCGATCGCAGTCTATGCGACTGAGCATACCCATGTAAAAGGCTCTGATGGTTGCTGCACAGTCTGTGATGCGCCCATCATTGCGATGGTGTTTGGCACCAGTGGGCAGATCTACTGCGTCACGCTGGCAGAGGCGTTCGAGGCCTGTACCGGTACGCTTGATGTGATCTCCATGGAGGCCAACGCAACGCTGGCGGAAAGCCTGACGGTTGCCGATCATCGGGTCGCGATCAACCTGAACGGCTACACCATCAGCGGTGACGGCAGCATTACGGTAGACTACACGGCCGAGCAGGATACTGCCGGCTTCTACATCAGCGGCAACGGCGGTAAGATTGATGTGCCGGTCACTGTAAGCGCGAACGGAAGCATGGAGGTCTACGGCGAAATCACCTTCGGCAGGCCGCTGATCGTCTCCGGCAAGATGCACTTTGAAGGCGACGACGCCAAGCTCGGCGCGGTCTTGGTCAGCGACAGCGCCGCGCTGACGGTCAAGGGCGATACGTCTATCGGCTCGCTGACCATCGGCGAGCACGCGAAGGTGCAGCTCTCCGGCGGCACCTACAATAAAATCAGCGCACCGGTCACTGCCAAGGTGAGCGATTTGCTGGCAAGCGGCTATATTTTTGAAACGGCGGAAGGCAAAGCTATCGCTCCGGACACACTGCTGAGCGGCATTACTTCCTATCCCCTCAACGTTATCCTCTGCCGTCACACTGAGCTGAACGCCGACGGCACGTGCACCTTCTGCGGCGCGCCCGCGGAGGCGAAGATCGGCGAGAAGTTCTTCGGCTCGTTCACCGAGGCGACGACCTATGCCAACGCGAACCCCGGCAGCACGATCGTGCTCCAGAGCAATGTTTCGCTCCCCGGCACGACCGCTCCGGAAGACTGGCCCTACATTGCCGCCGACACCACGCTCGACCTGAACGGCAAAGAGCTTGATATGGTCTTTGTCGGCAAGCCGGATTACGATGAGTACTATGATGTGACGGGCGTCACGCCGGGCAGCCTGACGGTGACCGGAAGCGGTTATGTCTCCAACGCGATCACACTTTACGGCGGCGAGGTAACGGTAAACAGCGGTGAGATCAATACGCTGGAAGTTCGAGCCTATGTCCCCTGCACGGCGGCGATCACCGGCGGCGAGGTCGGCACGCTCCGGACCGGAGATGAGAATGATAATGCAACGGTCAATGTCAGCGTTTCCGGCGGCACGGTCAAGAGTGTGTCGTCGAGCGCAGGCACGATCACCTTCAACGGCCACACTGAGGCAGCGTCAGGGGGAACAGATCCAAGCTGGTATGTTTCCTCCGGCAAGGTCATCCTCAACGACGGCACATTTAACTTCACCCTGCGTGACTGCACCGGTTCGCTGATCCTGAACGGCGGCACGTTCTCCAAGATCGAACTGTCGCTCTACGGAGCAACGACCACACTCGCCGATCTGCTGGGCGAGGGCCGCGCGTTCTATAGCGAGGACGGCACGGTCATCAAAGCCGACGAATTGACCACACTTACCAACGTTACGGTCAAGGCGCATGAGCATCCTAATTTTTCCGATGACGGCAAGTGCCCCGAGTGCGGCGCGCCCTGCAAGCATACGACGGTCGACGAGAACGGCAAATGCACGGGCTGCGGTGCGCAGTTCGCAGTATCGCTTCAGGTCGGCGACAGCATCTCGTACCATAATAATTTCGAGTCCGCAATCAACGCCGCGCCGCGGAATATGTCCGCCCCCGTAACGATCACCCTGCTGACCGATTCGCCGGCCTACGATATCTGGGGCGGCCGGAATATCACGCTGAACCTGAACGGTAAGCATCTTCTGGGCGACACCGTCACCATAAACGACCACTGCAAGCTGACCCTGACCGGCAGCTTTGACGAGTTCAGCCTCCCGCTGATCGTCAATGGCGACGCAAACGGCACGGGCGAGCTGGACCGCACGGGCATTCTGGTCATCAACCCGACCGGCGGCGCGGGCGTCGTCGAGACGATCAACGCCAAGGCAGCCTCCCGCGTCACGGTGCTGGGCGGCACGATCAACAATCTCTACATCCAAACGACCGACACGATGGAGCTGGACTACATCGACCTCGCGGGCGGTACTTATCAGAATATCTCTTTCCCGAACATCAGCGGCAATATCACGCTGACCGACCTGCTGGCCCCGAACTGCGCGTTCCGCTGTGTCGAAGATTTCACCAAGTATCAGGCTGGCGACTTCATCGACTACGGCTTCCAGCTCGATGCGAAAACTCTGATTCGGAACCTCTCCGTCGTTCCGTGCGAGCATCCGAGCGTGAACGAATGGAAGGGCTACTGTGGCTACTGCGGCAAGCTCTATGCCGCCAAGATCACCACGGCGGACGGGACGGTGCGCTATCTGGAATCTCTGACCACCGAGGACGTGGACATCGCCGCAGATGGCACGGTCAAACTGCTACAGGATGTGACGGCGTTCATCCATGTGAATGATTCCTGCACCATTGAGCTCAATGGGCGCACAATGAAATGGCTGAGCGCCAACTACGCCGACGAGATCACCGTGCGCGGCGACGGCTCCGTGACCAATCTCTTCATCGGCTCGGAGAATCCAGAAACTCCGCACAATACAACGCTGGTACTGGAGAAGGACAGCAGCGGCTGCGCGCCAACAATCGGCAAACTGGCTGTGTATAACACCGTGAAGACGCAGTTGACCTGTGGCACGTTCAATGCCATCGAGCGCGCCGATGCGGCACCGAATACGCGCGTCGCCGACCTGCTGGCTGAGGGCTATGCCCTTACCAACGCGGCAGGCGAGGTCGTCAACGGCTATACCAACGCGATCCTCAGCACCGTTACGGTGACGAAGCACACGCACGAGTTTACGAAAAATGCCGAGGGGCTGGACGAATGTGCGTGCGGCGTTGCCTGCGCACACGAAACCATCGGCGAAGACGGCAAGTGCAATAACTGCCATTATCAGCTCCTTGTTGCCGCCTTGACGTTTGAAGACGGCACCGGAGCAAAATTCGACAACCTTACCGATGCGTGGGAAGCTGCGATCTCGTTCCCCGGCTCGACGCTCAAGCTCCTGTGCGACCTTACGCTCGACGACTCGGCGGAATATTTCTTGGCGGAATCCGGCAGCTTCACGTTTGACCTCAACGGGAAAACGCTGGAGGCAGAGGCGCAGGGTTATATCTTCCAAATCGCCGGTACGGCGAACGTCACGATCAAAAACGGCAGCATCTATAACACCTTCTACTTTGAACCCGGTCAGACGCAGTTCTTCTACGGCAACGGTAATGCGGTCAGCGTTAAGGGCGGCACCGCCGTGCTGGAAAATCTGGAGCTTACCGGCGGCGAAGGCGGCAGCGACGATAACTATGTCAAGCCCTGCCCCATCGCACTGCAATCCAGCGGAAACCTGACCGTCACCGGCTGCACGCTCCATGGCACGCTCCTGCTGTGGGTGTTTGACAGCGCAACGACCGTACAGATCGCCTCGACCGTGATCTACGGCGGTCTTGACTACATCCTTCTGGAGGGCGAAAAGGATCCCGCGCTGATCCGCGGCCTCTTTGCCGAGGGCAACCTGCTGCTCACGGACGAGGGCAAGTACATCGACCTCACCGACGATGCCTATTGGACGTTTGTCACGCAGGGAACGGTGTCCTTCGCGCAATTCACCTATTCGGACAGCGCAACGGTCACGCCGCACACGCATACCTACGAAAACGGCTTCTGCACGTCGTGCGGCGCACCGTGCGATCACGCGGGCGATGACCACTCGCAGAAAGCGACCTACTTCAAGCAGGCGGTCTGCTCCGTCTGCGGCGCGTCCTACGGCGCTCTTGCTGAGGACACCACAGCCCCGACGCTCAGCCTCACCGGCGACCTTGCGCAGAAATTGATCGATGATGATACGATCACCTTCGAGAAGTATTTTAACCGCGAAGTCACCGTAACACTCACGGCCACCGACGACAGCTACGACCACGCAGGCTTCAACGCCGAAACCGACAGCGTCAAGCTCGGGTATATTGTCCAGTGCTATCAACTGCCGACAACCGTGCTGGAAGACATCTACAAAAGCGGCGGCTTTACCCCGATGGAAGGCAACACCCTCACCGTGCCGCTGCATACTTACGCTGACGCCGCACCGCTGATGCTCTACTTCTGCGCAACGGACGCAGCGGGCAATCACACCATTATCGCCACCGAGGGCTTCCAGTTCGACACGGTAGCCCCCGTCATGGAGATCCTCTCCCCCGCAAGCGAGATTCTGGAAGACGGCAAAACTTACAGCTACTGCGCACCGGAGATCACCCTCAAGGTGACCGACGACCGCTTTGACGCCGAAAACGGACTCTCTGTCCAGTTTGCTGCCGAAACGCTTATGACGGATGCGGACGGCAACTACATCATTGTCTACAAGGACGGCTACAACGTCCAGACCGTCACGGCGACCGACGAGATGGGCAACAAAACAAGCGTCACCATCCGGCTCTACAGGTCGCACAGCTTTCATGAAGACGGCACCTGCGCCAACTGCGGCACGAAGGTAGAAATCGTTGCGCAGATCACGAAGGACGGCAGCAGCACCTATTATGACAGCCTCGACGCCGCCCTCACCGTTGCGCAGGCCGACGAGTACAAGGGCTGCACGCTCAAGCTGCTGGCCGATGCAACAGGAACGGTCAAGGTCAGCAGCGGCGACTTCAAGATCAATGCAAACGGCAAGACCATCGAAAAGCTCAATGTCATGAAGTCCGCAAAGCTGGCCGTATCCAATGGCACGGTCACCGGAACCGTCATCACCGCAAAGACCGCGACCCTTACCGCTTCCAACTGCATCTTCAAGTCGAAAGTGACCTGCAACGGCAACGGCGAGTTCCTCCACAGCACCTTCGAGGATACCCTGAACGCCCGAGGCGACCAAGTCAACGTGGACTACTGCACCCTGAACGGAACGCTGACGTTCAGCGGTGGCGGCACCCTACAAGCCGGCAAGGTCTCCGGCCTGATCACCGTAAACAATGGCGCTGTGCTGGACTGCTCCGGCAGCGATGGCGTCCACGGCGCAGTCCTCGTGAAATCCGGCGGCAAGATGTACGTCCATAGCGGCATGAAGTTTACCGGCAACATCACGGTAGAGGCCGACGCCGAGCTGACGCTCTACGCCGGTGAATTTGCAAAGCTCGTTGCCAATTCCGGCAGCACCCTGACCATCAAGCCCATCGAGAGCAACACCGTCACGATCACGACCGCCGAGATCGGGAAGGCTGACAAAGCCACGCTTCCCACCAGCGTCACGTTCTATGCGGGCGTCACGTTCGGCGAGATCACCGTCAACGGCCAGCTGCCCATCGACTGCCTCGCAGACGGACTGGGCTACTGGGATAACGACCACAGCGAGATCACCGACGGCCGCAATCCGATCCTCTCGAACGTTACCGTTGTCGCGCATGCGCACGACTGTGTGTGGAACACCGCGACGCATGAAAAGCTCTGCGGCTGCGGCTATGTCGCCGCGACCGACACGACCGCACCGGTCATCTCCGGCGTTACCGACGGCGGCGTCTACTACGGCGGCATCCAGTTCTCCGTCAGCGACGAGAACGAATTCACCGTGACGATCGACGGCAGCGCCGTCTCCTCCCCGCTCAACACCTTCACGATTGAGCCGGATAACCGGTCGCACGTCATCACCGCCACGGACATCGCGGGCAACACCGTGAGCATCACCGTCTCCGTCATGATGACCTATCGGGTCACCCTGTCGCGCGGCGAGGGCTACACCATCACCGGCGATCCCGTTGCAAAGTACGGTCAGGACTACACCTTCACGGTAGAGATCGCCGAGGGCTATTCCAAGACCGCAGACTTTATGGTCGACGTGAACGGCAGACCGATGCATTCGAGCAGCGGCAGCTACACCTATGACCTGGTCGAAAGTGAGCTGCATATCACGGTGTTCGGCGTGGCAGACATCACCCCGCCCACGGTGGAGCTTACCGTCGGTTCGAGCACATTTGATTCCTTTGCAGGCAACGACACCTTCACCCTGTTCTTTAAGACGGCGCAGACCGTCACCGTGAACGCGAGCGATGCGGGCAGCGGATTGAAGACGATCGAGTATCTGCTCTCCGAGACCGCCTTTGCAAGCGCTGACGCCGTCACCGGCGACTGGACGGCGCTGGAACCGGAGGACGGAACGGCTAGCTTCTCGATCGCGCCGCAGCAGAAAGCATTCATCTATGTCCGTGCGACCGACGAGAGCGGCAACGTGCAGATCATCGACTCTGAGGGCGTCGTGCTCTACACCGACGCGGAGATGCGCAGCAGCTCCGTGACCTACGTCATGGGCAGCGATGCAGAGCCTCGCTTTAGGGTGAATCTGAACGGCAACAGAATCTCGGCAATTTATAACGGGACGCAGAAGCTTGCCGAATCCAACGACTACACGCGCTATGCGTATGGCGACGTCAAGCTGAATAACCGCTATCTCCGCACCCTCGCCGCGGGCGAATACACCATCCGCGTGATCTTTAACCCCATGGGAGAAGGATACGTCGAGCACGACGGCAACGATGCTCCGGCCGAGCTGACGATCCAGCTGACCGTCGAAAAGAAAGCGCCGACCATCGACCACACGGACTACGACGGCAAAACCTATGACGGCAAACCCATCGGGAATCTGACCTACAACACCGATTCCGACGGTGCAGTGACGCTCGAGTTCAAACCCACAGACGCGGACAACACGGCCTACACCACGGCCGCGCCGAAGAATGTTGGAACCTACACGATCCGCATCACGGTCGCCGAGAGCGACGCTTTTCAGGCAGCTTCCTCGACGATGACCTTTGAGATCTACCCCAGAGAGGTCACCATCTCGGGTGTGGCCGTCGCCGACAAGGTTTATGACGGAACGCCCGACGCGAGCATCACATCGACAGGGATCGTCAGCAACGCGGTCAGCGGCGACGACGTGACCGTCGTGACCGGCAAAGCGACGTTCGACGACAAGAACGTCGGCACGGGCAAGGCCGTTACCTTCACGGGCTTCTCCCTCTCCGGCGACGCGGTGAAGAACTACACCCTCACCGCGCAACCCGCAAGCGTCACCGCCGACATCACCGCAAAGGAGATCACGATCGTCGGCGCAAGCGTCGCGGCGACAAAGGTCTACGACGGCACGACCGCTGCCATGATCACAAGCACCGGTGCACCGTCCGAAAACTTCGACGGTGAGAATCTGACCGTCAAGATCGGCACGGCTGCCTATGACAACAAGAACGTCGGCACGGGCAAGGCCGTCACCTTCTTCGGTTTCTCCCTCTCCGGCGACGCGGCAAAGAACTACACCCTCACCGCACAGCCCGCGAGCGTTACCGCCGACATCACCTCGAAGCAGATCACGATCGTTGGCGCAAGCGTCGCAGCGACGAAGGTCTACGACGGCACGAACGCTGCCACAATCACGAACGCCGGTAATCCGTCCGAAATCTGCGACGGCGACGAACTGACCGTTAAGCTCGGTACCGCTGCCTACACCGATAAGAATGTCGGTATCGGCAAAACCGTCACTTTCTCGGGCTTTGAGCTGGACGGCAAGGACGCGGCGAACTACAAGCTCACCGCACAGCCCGCCGACACGACGGCAAGCATCACGGCCAAGAACCTGACCATCGCCGACCTCAAGGTCAGCGACAAGCAGTACGACGGCACGAACGCCGCCGTCATTGAGGGTACGCCGAGGCTCGTCGGTGTGGTCGAGGGCGACACGCTCCGCCTTGTAAACGGCGTCCCGACCTTCGAAAACGTGACCGTCGGCACGGACATTCCGATCCGCTTCACCGCCTTTACGCTCGACGGCGACGCGGAAACGGTGGCCAACTACACGCTCACCCAGCCGACCGGCATCACAGCCTCCATCGCCGAATACCTGTCCGACGGCACGGAGTACAGCGTCAATTCCAACGACTGGATCAACACCGATTTTGTCGTCACGGCCAATGACGGTTGGCAGCTCAGCCGCACCGACACGGCGGACAGCGAATGGACGGATACGCTGACGGCATCGGATGAGACGGCGGACGGCACGCTCACCTTCTACGTCCGCAACACGTCGACCGGCGTCATTTCCACCGTCGTGACCGAGCACTACAAGATCGACAAGACCAACCCGACCGGCGAGGTCACGCTGAACGAGCGCAGCGCCTTCCAGACTGTTCTGAACAAGATCACCTTCGGTCTGTTCTTCAACAGCAAGGTCAACGTCAAGCTCACGGCGGACGACGACGCCTCGGGCATCCAATCCATTCTCTATTACAAGTCCGACAAACTTCTTGACGAGACCGCCGTCCGCGCCCTCACCGACTGGACGGACGGCAGCAACTTCGACATCCCCGCCGAGGACATGGAGCAGTTCGTTATCTACGTCCGCATTGAAGACAACGCCGGAAACGTCACCTACATCGGCTCCGACGGCGTGATCTTCGACACCACCGCGCCAGAGATCATCGGCGTGGAGGACGGCGAGACCTACTACGTGACCAAACGCGTTGCCGTGGACGATGAAAACCTTGCATCCGTGACCCTAAACGGTGAGCCGGTCAGCGAAGTGTTCTCCCTTGCGGGCGACACCGACGCGACCTACATCATCCGCACGATCGACAAGGCCGGCAACGAGACGGAAATCACCATAACGATGAAGCCCATCCGCTCCATCACCGACGCGATCGAGGCGATCACGGTCGACAACGTCAAATCGAGCGACGCCGAAACGATCGAAACGGTTGAGCGCCAAGTTCTCGACATTGCCGAACCGTTCGACGACGAGGAATCCACCGCCGAAGAATGGCAGCAGCTTGTGGAGGCGGCAGCCAAGTGCAAGGCGCTGGAAGAGCGCATCGCAGCCGTCGCAGCGGAGATCGAACGCATCACCGAGTCCGTGAACGGCTATGACATCGACAAGGTTACGAGCGACGACAAGGCCGACATCGAACAGCTCATCGCCGACATCGACGCACTGCTGAACGGCGACAACCTGACCGAAGCTGAGCGCGAGGCGCTGGAAGCCCTGAAGGAAACCGCGAAATCCCTCCTCGACCGAATTGCGGAGGTTGCGGCGGAGATCGACCGCATCACCGAGTCCGTGAACGGCTATGACATTGACACTGTTACGAGCGACGACAAGGCCGCTAT
>USIH01000048.1 GCA_900554705.1 uncultured Eubacteriales bacterium | reverse complement strand
AAGGCTCCCCTGTGTAAGGGGAGCTGTCAGCCGTTAGGCTGACTGAGGGGTTGACCGTTGGCAGTTGCGTATTGGATAAGGTGCGGAGGAATACGGAACGTTTGACAACCCCTCCGTCAAAACCTTCGGTTTTGCCACCTCCCCTTACACAGGGAAGGCTTTGGTGCGTGCCGTTCCTTTACTTTTTTCGTCAAAAGGAGACATTGAGGTTTCCGCCGCATTGGGTGCGCTGCAAGCTTTAACACGCAGAAAGAGGTATGAGGCGGCCGCCTCATGCCTCTTCTTTTCGAACGAAATAGATATTGCCGCCGGTATCGACGGTCAGAAGAAACGCCTCTTGCAGCACGCAGTGGCGTTTTTTCAGCTCCCGCTCCAGCCACGTTTCGTCGCGCTTGGCGACCGTCAGATTGTCGCGCAGCAGCCTGCCGTCGGAAATGATCGTGATGGGCAGCTCCGTCTCCTTGACGGTGATGCCCGCCTCCTGCGCGACGGCGGGACGCTTTTTCGCATAGATCAGAGTCGAGACCTCACCGTTGGTCTCCAAAATGGCGTATTTGACCTCGGACAGGTCGAAAATATCCTTCTCCCGCAGGTGCATCGTCAGCTCGTCCAAGTTCACACGCGTGCGCTTGAGGTTCCGCTCCAAGATCTTGCCGTCCTGAATGAGGATGACCGGCTTGCCGCAGAACAGACGGCGGATGCGGATGGAGCGCAGCGTCAGGTAAGACATTAGATAGGCGGCAAGGAAGACCACTACGATGGGGATCGCGCCGTAGAGCACCGACTCGTCGCGGCATTCTAACGGGATGGTCGCAAAGTTTGCAAGCAGCATGGTCACGACGAACTCCGACGGCTCCATCTGCGCGACCTGACGCTTTCCCATCAGCCGGACGGAGACCAGCAGCAGCGTGAAGAGCACCAGCGTGCGCCAAACGGTCGTCCACATTTTCATCGCCTCCCGAAGGTAGTCTTGCCGCTTTGCGGCAAAGTATGCAGACCGTCGAAAATGGTAAATTTGTAGTCAATTTGTATAAACATAAACGGGAGGGCGAGGCAAGTCTTTGGTCACGCCACTGAAATGAAAAAAAGCGCTTGCAATTTGCAAAAAGATTCCGTAAAATGATAAAATCCAAACAAAAGGGGGAAGGATCCGTGAGAGTTTCGGATTACTTCGGCGAAAATGTGTTTTCCAAGGCAGTCATGCGCGAGCGCCTGCCGCGCGCGGTCTATGAGGAGATCGTCCACGTGGAGCAAAACGGCGGCCAGATCTCCATGGAGGCGGCCAATGTCGTCGCCAAGGCGATGATGGAGTGGGCGGTGCAGAAGGGCGCGACGCACTATACGCACTGGTTCCAGCCGCTGACCGGCGTGACGGCGGAAAAGCACGACGCCTTTCTCTCCGCGCCGGACGCAATGGGACGCTCCATCATGCGCCTGACGGGCAAGCAGCTCATCATGGGCGAACCGGACGCCTCTTCTTTCCCGACCGGCGGGCTGCGGGCGACGCATTATGCGCGCGGCTACACCGCGTGGGACATTACATCGCCCGCTTTTGTCAAGGAGATGTCCTGCGGGACGATCCTGTGCATCCCGACGGTCTTCCTCTCCTACACCGGTGAGGCGCTGGACAACAAGACGCCGCTGCTGCGCTCAATGGAAGCACTCTCGGAGCAGGCGCTGCGTCTGGTGCGCCGCTTTGGCGACACGAAGGCCACGCGTGTGACGCCCGCCGTGGGCGCGGAGCAGGAGTATTTCATCGTCGATCGGGAGAAGTATCTCAAGCGCCGCGACCTGATCTACTGCGGCAGGACGCTGTTCGGCGCGCCCGCGCCGAAGGGACAGGAGCTGGAGGATCAGTATTTCGGCGTGATCCGCGAGCGCGTCGGCGAGTTTATGTCGGATCTGAATGTGCAGCTGTGGAAGATGGGAATCACGGCCGCGACGCAGCACAACGAGGTCGCCCCCGCGCAGCACGAATGCGCGCCGATCTACGCCACGTGCAACGTTGCCGTGGATCAGAACCAGCTTATGATGGAGACCATGAAGCGCGTGGCCGGACGCCACGGGCTGGTCTGCCTGCTGCACGAAAAGCCCTTTGCGGGCGTCAACGGCTCCGGCAAGCACAACAACTGGTCGATCTCCACGGACACGGGCGAAAATCTGCTCGACCCGGGCAAGACGCCTAATTTGCAGTTCCTTTTGGTGCTCTCGTGCATCATCAAGGCGGTCGACCGCCATGCCGACCTGCTGCGCACCAGCACGGCCTGCTTCGGCAACGACCTGCGCCTCGGCGCGGACGAAGCGCCGCCCGCGATCGTCTCGATCTTCCTCGGCAATCAGCTGCAGGCGCTGCTTGAGCAGATCGCGCAGACCGGCAAGGCCTCCGAATGCGTTTTCAGCGACCGGCTCGATGCGGGCGTTTCCACGCTGCCGCTCATCCACAAGGATGCCGCCGACCGCAACCGCACGTCGCCCTTTGCCTTCACGGGCAACAAGTTCGAGTTCCGCATGGTCGGCGCTTCGGACTGCATCGCGACGGCAAACACCGTGCTCAACACCATCGTGGCCGAGGCCTTCGGCGAGGCGGCCGATGTGCTCGAGGCGAGCGATGATCTCGAGAAGGCGGCAAACGGCGTGATCGCCGAGAACCTGCGCAAGCACAGCCGCGTGCTCTTTAACGGCAACGGCTACAGCGAGCAGTGGCGCGAGGAGGCCAAGCGGCGCGGCCTGCCGAACTATCCGGACATGGTCTCCGCCATTCCCTGCCTGACGACGGAGAAGGCGGTCGCACTGTTTGAAAAGTTCGGCGTGTTTACCCGCGCGGAGCTGGAGTCGCGTGCGGAGATCCTGTATGAAAACTATGTGAAGATGACGGTCATCGAGGCGCGCACGATGCTGCACATGGCGGGCAAGCACTACATCCCCGCCGTGGTGCGCTATTCGGCGCGGCTCGGCGACAGCTACAACAAGGTGCACGCCGCCTGCCCGGAGGCGGACGTGAGCGTACAGAAGCGGCTGATTGAGCAGACCGGCGCGCTCCTGAGCGAGACGAGCCGCGCGCTCGACACCCTGCGGCAGTGTGTGGACACGGCCAACGGGACGGAGTGCGCAAAGCAGCTTGCCGCCTATTGCCACGACAGCGTGACGCCCGCCATGCGCGCGCTGCGCAGTCCGATCGACCGGCTGGAGCTGCTGGTGGATAAGGACATTTGGCCGGTGCCGACCTACGGCGACCTGATGTTCGAGGTATGAATGCACATTGACCCCCGTCCGGCGATGCTTTGCCGGACGGGGGTCATTCTTTACCTTATTTTGATCGGAACATATTGGAAGGGAGGGCGCCGCCGCGAGCCAACCGCAGCGATCGCGGCGGCGCAATTATGGAGTCGGTATCAGTGCAGGAAGATGCTTAGGATCATCAGCTCGATAAAGCCGACGCCCCATGCAACGGTCGAGGTGACAGACCAGTTGCGGATCTGCTCCTTCGTGTCCTTGAAGCCCATCAGGTTGTTCACGACCCAGAAGTAGCTGTCGTTGAAGTAGCTGAAGAACAGGGAACCGACGCAGGCGGCAAACGCGCCGAGCATCATGTTCGCACCGGCAGCCTGAAGAATGGGTGCGCAGATGCCTGCCGCAGTGACCATGGCGACGGTGCCGGAGCCTTGGATGAAGCGAACCAGCGTTGCGATGAGGAAGGGAAGGATGATGATGGGGATGGAGGTCTTTGCGAGCAGCTCCGCGACATAGGTGCCCGTGCCGCTGTCCTTCAGGATCTGACCCAGCGCGCCGCCGCCACCGGTGACGAGGATGATAATGCCGGCGGACTTGATGCCGGCGTCCATTTCCGCGAGGACGGTCTTGCGGTCGAGCTTGCGGCCGAGCACGAAGATGGCCAGCAGCAGGCCGATGCCGACTGCGATGATCGGCGTGCCGAGGAAGGTGACGACCTTGCCGATGCCGGTGTCGGAGATCTTAACGGCGGAGAAAATGTTGTTCAGAAGGATCAGAACGATGGGCATCAGCAGGGGCAGGAAGCTCTCAAATGCGGAGGGCAGGGGACGGGAGGGCTTGAGAACATCCATGTCGCTGACTTCCTCGATCTGCTTCGGGCGCTCCCAGCCTTCTTCGTTGTCTGCGGGAAGCTGGTAGATGCGCTTGCCGAGCCACTGGCAGTAGAGCGTGGAGATGATCGCCATGGGGATGGAGATCGCGATGCCCCAGAGAATGAACTTGCCGACGTCTACGCTGAAGGTGCCTGCAACGCCGAGCGGGCCGGGCGTGGGCGGGACAAGGGAGTGCGTGATGACAAGGCCGACCGCCAAGGGGCCTGCGATGGAGACGATGGAGCGGCGGGTCTTCTTGGAGATCGCCTTTGCGATGGGGCTGACGATGACGAAGCCGGAATCGCAGAAGATGGGGATCGATACGATAAAGCCGGTCAGTGCCATCGCCCAGTGCTCTCGTTTCTTGCCGAAGAGCTTAATGAAGGTCAGCGCCATGCGCTCTGCGGCGCCGGTGCGGTCGAAGATCTGACCCATCATAACGCCGAAGCCTATGATGATGCCGATGCTGCCAAGGGTGCCGCCAAAGCCGCTGGTGATGGACTTCGGAATGTCCGTTGCGGGCATACCGCCGACCAGTCCGATGACGACCGCCGCGATGATCAAGCCGAGGAAAGCGTGGACTTTGGTTTTCAGGATCAATAAAATCAAAAGTACGATGCCGATGAACAATGCGATCAGCATCTGTGTGCCGGAACTCATGAAAACAACTCCTCTCTTCTTCGTGTGTTATTTCTGTGATTGTCGGAAGGCGGGTGCGTACTTGACCGCGAGGCGCACGGCCTCCTTCATGCTGACGGCGCTTGCAATGCCCGTTCCGGCAATGTCAAACGCAGTCCCGTGGTCTACGGAGGTGCGAAGGATGGGCATGCCTGCGGTGATGGAGATGGTGCGTTCGAAATCTAACGTTTTGGTTGCAATATGTCCCTGATCGTGATAAAGGCTAAGCACACTGTTGTATTTCCCGTGGAGCGCCTGCGAGAACACCGAGTCGGCACCGATGGGACCGGCGACCGCGTAGCCCATCTTTTTCAGCTCCTGCACGGCAGGCGCGACCTCACGTACCTCTTCGTCGCCGAAGAGACCGTGCTCGCCGCTGTGCGGGTTAAGACCGGCGATGGCCATGGTGCCTTCCGTGACGCCGAGCTTGCGCAGCGCCTCCGTGCAGCGCTGCACGTAGTCGATGATGCGCTCCTTTGTGACAAGGTCGCAGGCCTTGCGGAGTGATACGTGACGGGTCAGGAAGAACACGCGCAGATTTCTGACCTCAAACAGGGTCAGCGGATCGTCCGTGTGGGTCAGCGCGCCGAAGATCTCGGTGTGCCCGATGTATGGAATACCTCCTTTCTTGAGAGATTCTTTATTGATCGGCGGCGTTGCCACCGCATCGACCGCTCCGGCATTGGCAAGCTCAATGCTCTTTGCGATGTAGTCATAGGCTGCCTTGCCGCACATACCGCTGACCTGCCCGACCTGAAATTGCTCCATGTCGATGTTGTCAAGGTCGATCAGATTCAGCACGTCGGGCCTGTAGTCTCCCTGCGCGGGGTCGGAGACGGTGTGGATCTCCATATGCGGAAGGTTGGGGTAGCGCATGGCGTGCTCCAGCAGCTTTCGGCTGCCGATGACAAGACAGCGGGCGGAGTCCTGCGTTTCCTTGTCGGCAAGCGTTTTCAGAATGATCTCGGGCCCTACGCCGGCGGCGTCGCCCATCGGGATGGCAATTAACGGCTTCATCATTGTCCTTCCTTTCTTACATATGTTCCTGTAGATACTTGACGCAGGTCACCATGGCGTTTTCGTCGCCGACCATGCCGCCCTTGCTGATAAAGGCGCGGCCGTCGAGCTTTCCGCCCATGGCGATCCCGTAGCCCGCCAGCGGGACGACCTCCGTGATCAGGCGAAGGCCGACGGTACCGGCGGCGCGGTGGATGGCGGCCGTGATGTCGCCGCCGGTGGAATAGATGCCGCGGAAGCGGCTGTCGCCCAGAGCGACGGCGAGCGTTACCTCCGCGAAGGCGGTGTTGATCCGCTCGGACAGCGCCTCGGCGTCCAGCCCCGTTTTTTCAAGGTAGGGTGCGAAGGGAACGCGCTTTTCCGGATCAATGCCGCAGCCGATCACGGCAAGGAGCTGCGCGTCCTGCGCAGATAAGCGCTCGATCAGGCGCGTGATCTCCGCCTGACGGGTCTGACCGCCCTCTAAGACGGCGGCAATGTCCATAAACTCGGCCTTGACCGGCAGGGTTTGCAGCAGGCGCTTGGCCTGACGACCCGCAACGCCGTTGACAGAGCCGATGGCGCAGAGGATCTTGGCGTCTGCCTGCTTGCAGGGCAGCAGATGGCGCGCCAGAATGGCGGTGAAGGGGCCGGGATCAACGGAGACGGCGGAGATGTTTTCCAGACAAAGCGCCTGCGCCACGGTCTCCATGTCCTCCGTCGTCACGCTGTCGATGATGAGGTTCCGCACGCCCTGCGCCCGCAGGGTGCGGATGACGCGTCCCAAGGCGGCCGCACCGTCGTGCACCGCGTCCAGATGGATGGCGCGCGTGGGGTACTTGCTCTGTCGGCGGAACAGCTCGGCGGCGTCCGTGGTCTCAACGGGGCATTTCGGGTCCTGCGCTGCCTCCGTCTTGCGCAGCGGCACGCCGTTGACCAGCAGGTGGCTGCCGACGATCACGCGGCCGGAGGAGGGGAAGCACGGAACGCAGACGGCGATGTAGTCCTCGCCGAGCACGTCCAAAAACGCGTCGGTCTCGCTGCCCAGATTGCCGCGCAGCGTGCTGTCGATGCGCTTGGCATAGTGCGCGACCGTGTCGCTCTTGAGCAGGCGCAGGGTGGAGGCGACCCGCTCGTAGGCCTCCTCCGATGCGATGGCGCGGCTGTCCGTCGGGGTGATCAGGCAGTCGCACTCCGGAAGGTCTGCGGCGCGCGCGACGCTGTCGCGCAGAAGCGTCAGGGCGTCAAAACCGTTCTTCTTCAGCAGGACGCCGGTGGCATTTGCACCGGTCAGGTCGTCCGCGATCACGATACATTTCGGCATGGTTACTGCTCCTTTCGCGCCCCCTTAGGGGGTGATCAGTCGGGTTTTCTTTCCGAGCAGGCGCTGCTCGCTGTCCGTAAAAATGGCGTCCGTGATCACACCGTCGTAGTCCGAGAGGTGATCGACGAAGTAAAGGGCGGAGCTGTGGAACTTGGACGCGTCGACGATGAGGTAGCTCTTGCGCGCGATGGAACGGATGGAGCGCTTGAGCGCGACCTTTTCCTGCGTCGGCGTCAGGGTGGCGAAGTGCTCGTCGATGGAGGCGGCGCCGACAAAGGCGATGGAGGCGCGCAGGCTGCTCATCTGCTCGAGCGTGCTGCCGCCGATCATGCTGCCGGTGCGCTTTTGCACCTTGCCGCCGAGCACGACGACCTCGGCCGGTGAGGAGAGCAGCCGCAGAGCGATCTTCAGGTCGTTTGTGATGATCGTCAGCCGCTCGATCTGCGAAAGCTCCTCGGCAAGCAGGTAGGTCGTGGTGCCGGCGTCAAGATAGACGGTCATACCCGGCTCGACCAGCTGCGCCGCCAGCTTTGCCAGCACGGCCTTGCGCTCTCTGCCGACGGTCATTTTTTGATCATAGGGCGCTTCCTGAACGCTGCGCTGACTGATGACGGCTCCGCCGTGGCAGCGCTGTATCCTGCCCTCTTTTTGAAACAGTTCCAGATCGCGCCGGACGGTCATGACGCTGACCTCCAGCGCGGCGGCAAGCTCTTCGGTCGAGGCGCTCTTGCGCTCTTGTAACAGAGCCAGCAGCCGCTCCCGACGCTCTACGGGTAACATAGGATTCCTCCTTGTGTGATTTTGTCCTTTTGCGTGTTTCTCTGTTCCTTTTTGTTCATTATAGGAACAAACACGAACGGTGTCAATCACCGAATTGCATTTTTGTAGAAAAGCCCATTTTAATTCGGTAGAATTTGTGCAATTTCGACAAAGGAAAAATGGCGGGCGCGACCGGAGAAAAAGGGTGCAAAATTCCGAAAGATATGCTACAATAGAGGAAAACAGGGAAGGGGAACGCATCATGGACGAAGAGAAAGACCTGCAAACGGAGGAAAAACCGGTATTTGTACCAAGCCCCAAGTGGAAGCGCGTGCTCGCGTGGGTGCTGTTTGTCATTGTGGCGATCGGCATCATCACGTGGCTGCTCAACATCGCCTATCCGGACTGGATCGACACGGTGAAGGGCTGGATCCTGTGAAAATTCTGGGGATCGACCCCGGCTACGCGACGACCGGCTTCGGCCTGCTCGACGCGCGGCACAGCGCGCTGACCCTGCTGCAATACGGCACGGTGACGACGCCGCCGCAGCTGCGCTTCTCCGAGCGGCTGTCCATGCTGTATGACGACATGGCGCGCCTGCTCGAAGTGACAAAGCCCGATGCCGTCGCGGTGGAGGAACTGTTCTGGGGTCACAATATCACAACGGGCATCGGCGTCTCGCACGGGCGCGGCGTGATCCTGCTTGCCACTGAAAAGGCGGGCGTGCCGCTTTTTGAATATACGCCCATGCAGGTCAAGCAGGCCGTCGTCGGCTACGGCAAGGCGGAGAAGCATCAGGTGATGGACATGACCCGCCGCCTGCTGCATCTGGAAAAGCTGCCCCGACCGGACGATGCCGCCGACGCCATCGCCATTGCGCTGTGCCACGCACGCAGCGCCACGAGCTTGCTCAACCAAAGGAGCTGACGCTATGTTTTACTATCTCAGCGGCGAAATTGCCCTGTTAAAAGAAAACCTTGCCGTGGTGGACTGCGGCGGCGTGGGCTACGCCTGCCACACCTCCGGCTACACGCTCTCCAAGCTGCGCGTGGGGCAGTCCGCGCGCCTGTATACGCACTGCAACATTCGAGAGGATGCGTTTGACATCTACGGCTTTTTCAGCCAAGAGGAGCTGGGCTGCTTTGAGCGGCTGATCGCCGTGACGGGCGTCGGCCCGAAGGCGGCGCTCTCGATCCTCTCGGCCGTCTCGCCGGAGCGCCTGACGTTTGCGGTGATGACCGGCGACGAAAAGCTCCTGACGGCCGCGCAGGGTGTGGGCAAAAAGCTCGCACAGCGCATCCTTCTGGAGCTGAAGGACAAGCTCGGCGGCGTGACCGAGATCGACCTTTCCGGCGGCGCGCCCACGCCGAGCGCGGGCGGCAGCAACCTTGCCCTTGCGCAGGCGGCGCTTGCCGAGCTGGGCTACAGCACGGCGGAGATCGGCGCGGCGATGAAGTCGGTCGCGGCGGAGGGAATGTCCACGGAGGAGATCGTGCGGCAGTGCCTGCGCGCGATGGTGATGAGGTAAGAAGACGATGAGCATTGATTTTTCTCAGGATTATGAAGCGCCGATCGTGACGGCGGGCTTTACCCCCTCGGACGAGGGGGAGTTTTCGCTGCGCCCGAAGCGGCTTGCGGAGTATAACGGGCAGGAGAAGGTCAAGGAGAACCTTGCCGTCTACATCGAGGCGGCCAAGCGGCGCAACGAGCCGCTCGACCATGTGCTGCTCTACGGCCCTCCGGGGCTTGGCAAGACGACGCTTGCGGGCGTCATCGCAAACGAGATGGGCGTGAACATCCGCGTGACCTCCGGCCCTGCCATCGAAAAGGCGGGCGACCTTGCGGCGCTGCTGACGAACCTCGGCGAGGGCGACATCCTGTTTATCGACGAAATTCACCGCCTCAACACGGCGGTCGAGGAGATATTGTATCCGGCGATGGAGGATTTTGCGATCGACATCATCGTCGGCAAGGGACCTTCCGCCAACTCCATCCGGCTGGATCTGCCGCGCTTTACGCTCATCGGCGCGACCACGCGCGCGGGGCAGCTCTCCGCGCCGCTGCGCGACCGCTTCGGCGTCAGCTTCCGGCTGGAGCTATATTCGCCGGAGGAGCTGCGGCGCATCATCACGCGCTCGGCAAATCTCTTGGGGATGCAGATCGATCCGGAGGGTGCGCTGGAGCTTGCCGCACGCAGCCGCGGGACGCCGCGTATCGCAAACCGGATGCTGCGGCGCGTGCGTGACTTTGCGCAGCTTTATTACGACGGCGTGATCACGAAGGAAGCGGTCGATCACGCGCTTTCCAAGCTTGAGGTGGATAAGCTCGGTCTGGACGCGACCGACCGGCGGATGCTTGAGGCGATCATTCGCTTCTATCACGGCGGACCGGTCGGACTGGAGACGCTTGCGGCGACCATCGGCGAAGAGGCCGTGACGCTGGAGGACGTGTATGAGCCGTATCTGATGCAGATCGGCTTCCTCACCCGCACGCCGCGCGGCCGCTGCGTGACGAGCCTTGCCTGCGACCATCTGCATATGGCCGCGCCGCAGGGCGAACAGCTCACCATTGCCGAGTAGGAAAATGTCGAAATGCCACAAATCCACGCGGGAATGAAATATTTTTTCATTCACTATTGACAAGGCAATTTGAAGTGCTATAATAGAAAAAGAGCCGATTTTTTGGCGTAACCGGCGTTCGCCGTTCGCAATATTCTCAACCCTGCCAGCATTACTCAAACAAATGAAATAGCGTCAGGGCAAATTCTTTCAAGAGAGGTAAACCAACATGTACGAAGACAAGACTTTAGTTTGCAAGGATTGCGGCAAAGAGTTCGTGTTCACCGCAGGTGAGCAGGAGTTCTACGCTGAGAGAGGCTTCCAGAATGAGCCCCAGCGCTGCAAGGCCTGCCGTGACGCTCGCAAGAATGCTGCTCGTAGCCCGAGAGAGTATTTCACCGCTGTCTGCGCCAACTGCGGCGGAGAGGCTCACGTTCCCTTTGAGCCGAAGACCGACCGCCCCGTGTATTGCAGCGAGTGCTTCGCCAAGATGCGCGAGAACGGCTGATTTGCAAATGGATTGCGAAGCGATCTGCGGATCGCTTCGCTTTTTTTCTGCATAAAGGACGTTTTAAGGGGTGTCACCTGCGGGTGACACCCCTTGCCATTCTAAGGTGCGGGGAACTGCCGACTACAGCTGGAAAAGGGCTTCGCGCAGGACTTCGCCGACGGTGGGATGGGGGAAGACCTGACGGCGCAGCGCTTCGAGCGGCTGGCCGAGCATCAGCTCCGCGCCGAGGATCAGCTCCGAGGCATAGTCGCCGACGAGGGAGACGCCCAGCAGGCGGTCGTTCTGCGTGTCGTAGACCAGCTTGCAGAAGCCGTCGCCGCTCTGCGCCTTCTGCGCGACGTAGCGGCCGGAGAGCAGCATGGAGGCCTTGGCGACCTTGACGCTCAGCCCCTTGTCGCGGGCGCTCTGCTCCGTCTCGCCCACGCAGGCGACCTCCGGCTCGGTGTAGATGACCGAGGGGATGCGGTCGTAGTCCATGCGGTCGTCGATGCCCAGCATCGCGTGCACCGCGACCTCCGCCTCGCGGTAGGCGGTGTGCGCAAGCATCCGCTTGCCGTTGCAGTCGCCGATGGCCCACACGCCGTCAACATTCGTGCGCAGCGTTTCGTCGGTGACGATCGCGCCGCGCTGCGTCTCGATGCCGAGCGTTTCCAGCCCCAGCGACTGCGTGCTTGCCCGCCGTCCGACGGCGAGGAGCACCTTGTCGCACGGCAGGGTGTGCAGCCCCTCTGCGTCCTCGTAGGTCACGCTGCCCTGCGCGACGGAGCGCACGGCGGCATTGAGACAGAAGCGCATCCCCAGCTTTTGATAGGTCTTCATCAGCACGGCGCAAATTTCCGGATCGGTGTCGCCCGCCAGCTTGGGCAGCATCTCGACGACCGTGACCTTCACGCCGACGGAAGCAAAGTAACAGGCCATTTCAAGTCCGATCACGCCGCCGCCGATGCAGCAAAGGTGCTCCGGAAGGGTCGGCAGATCGAGGATCTCGCGATTGGTCAGGGCAAAGCCGGAGGCAAGCGCGTCAGCCAGCCCCTCGATGGGCGGACGCACGGGCTGCGAGCCGACGGCAAGGGCAAGACGCTTGCCGCGCAGCTCCTGCGCCCCGACACGGACGCAAAACGCGTCGTCGCGGCCGCAAAGGACGGCGCGCCCCGCAAAGACGCTTACACCGCCTGCCTTCATGGCGGCGGCGACGCCGCGCACCAGCCGCTTGACGGTCTGCTCCTTGCGCAGCAGCGCCTTGGCATGGTCATAGCGCACCTCGCCCGTCTCCACGCCGAAGAGGTCGGCATGGAGGGCGGCGGTGTACTGCTTGGCGCAGTAGAGAAGGGACTTTGTGGGGATGCAGCCCTCGTTCAGGCACACGCCGCCCAGCGTGCGTTCCTCCACGAGCGCCACACGCAGAGAGGCCTGTGCGGCGCGCTCGGCGCAGAGATAACCGGCGGGACCGCCGCCGATGACGATGAGATCAAATACATCCATAACGTTCTCCTAAAGCTCCGCCAGAAGGCGGCAAAGATCCTCCCGAACGGGAGAGGAAAGGCCGGACAGGGCGGCGCACAGGGAAGCGCCGCGAAAACGGCAGCCGCGGCAAGGACGAACGCCGTCCCTATCCGCAGCAGCGGCCCGAGCAGCGCCGCGATGATCGCCGCCCCGCGCCCGCGCGTCCGGCTCCTGCGCCTGTCGTGCGTCCTGCGCAGCCTGTGGAGGAAGAACTCAATGAAAATCTGCTGACCGGCCGCAACCCCATCCGCGAGGCGCTTAAATCCGGCCGCGACATCGAAAAACTGATGGTGGCCAAGGGCGATCTGTCCGGCACCGCGCGGGAGATCGTCGCCATGGCGCACGAAGCCCATGTGCCCGTGCAGATGGTGGAGCGCGTCCGCCTGGACGAGCTGGCCCGCAACCATCAGGGGATGATCGCTTTTGCGTCCGCATATCAGTATGCCTCCGTGGAGGATATGCTGGAGCTGGCTGCCGGCAGGCAGGAGGATCCCTTCCTGATTATCCTGGATGGCGTGACTGACCCGCATAACCTGGGCGCGGTTATCCGTACCGCTGCGGCGGTTGGCGCGCATGGCGTCATCGTGCCGGAGCGCCGCGCCGTGGGTCTGAC
>USIH01000047.1 GCA_900554705.1 uncultured Eubacteriales bacterium | reverse complement strand
ACCAGAAACGAGGGCGTTTTTGTAGTTCTTTGACAGACTGACGCAGGGGAGGCGGTGCCTCCCCTGCGTTTACTTTCTTCCGACGACCTGATACATCCGGTCGTCGGAGATCACGGTCTCCACCGTCAAAAAGCACGCCATCAGCGCGGCAAGTTCTTCTGCTGCCATCAGCCCGCGCGAAACGCCGCGCGCGCTGCCCTCGTGGTGAGTATTGATCTGCGCGCGGCTCATGCCGTGCGCGATGCTCAGGCACCCGCCCTCGTACAGCAGCCCCGAGAGCGTTTTCAGCAGGCGCTCCGGCTCGGGAAAATGCGGGAAAGCGTTGTAGACCATGATCAGCGAGAAGCGCCGGTCAAAGGCAGTCTGCTCCACGTCGCCGCACAGGACGCGCACCTGCGGGAACTTCTGCCGCGCGATGCGCGCCATCTCCGGCGAAATGTCGATCGCCGTCACGTCCGTGGCGCCCGCGCGCAGGTAGTCCGGAAAGAGCACGCCCGTTCCGCACGCCACGTCCAGCACGCTTACGCCTGCTTGCAGATGCGCGTTTTGCAGAATTTCTTCGATGACCGCCTCGTTGCGCACCATTCCGGCGTCCCAGCCCGGCGCGCACCGGTCAAAGAACGCGATGATCTCCTCCTGCTCCATCATGCGGCAAAGAAGGAGGCGGTGTCGATCTTCTGATAACCGCCGAAGCTCGACGGGCAGGCGAAGATCTCCTCGGCAAGTGCCTTGCCAAGGAACATTTGCGTGATCTCGTTGGTCTTTTCCGTCATGTCCACGTCCGAAAACAGCTCGGGATAGACGGAGGCGGCGAGGAACCACGTGTTGATGAGGGCAATCTCATAGTTGGTATAGTACGCGTTATATGCCATTTCAAGGTAGACTTCACCGGTCTGCCATGCCTTGCAGCCGTCGAACATCGTCGGATCCTCCTGATACAGCGGGGCGATGTTTTTCACGGCGGCGGCATCAAGGATCATCACGTCCATCTGCTCGCCCAGCGCGACGAATTTCTCCGCCTCGATCGGGCCGATGCCGGTGGAGGCCAGACCCGTCACGACGTTCTTCACGTTCGCCACGCGGAAGGGCGCGTAGTCCTGCACGGTCATCAGGTGGTTGGTCGTGCCCCAGTTGCCCAGACCGCAGATATAAACGTTCGGCTGCTGCGTGACCTGCGCCGTGCGCGCGCTGATCTCCGCCTTCTGCTCGTCAATGAAGGTCAGGAGCGTCTGCGCACGCTCTTCCCGACCGAAGATCTTGCCCAGCAGCGTCATGCTGCCGGCAAACGCTTCGTCGAACACGCCGTCCGGCCCCGCCTTGAGCGTGACGACGGGCACGCCGAGCTGCACTTGCAGCGCGTCGGCCTTCTCCACGTCCTCATACTCCGAGATGACAAGATCGGGCGCGCAGGCGAGGATCTTTTCCGCCTCGGCCGCCTGCGCGTTCGGGCCGCCGACGCCGCAGGAGGGCAGCGAGGTGAACGTGTCGCCATAGGCCAGTACATAGGGACGCGCCACGGAGTCGAACATCTTCGGACGCTCGGAAAGACTTGTGCTGTCAATATCCTCCACGCCGCACAGCAGTGCCGTGTCGCCGATATAGCAGTACATCCGCAGCGCGCCCGCACCGATGCAGACAACGCGCTGATAGCTCTCCGGCACAAGCGTCAGCTCACGGCCGATCATATCCGTCACGGTCACGGTGCCTTCCACAGGCGCTTTTTCCTTCTTTGCGCAGGCACACAGGCTCAAAAGCGCGGCCAGCGCGAGCACAAGGGCAAGAATTCGCTTAAACTTCATATTGTTTTCCTCCTAAAATGATTTTTTTGCCGTCGACGGTGACGATCCTCGACGGAATGTCAAAGGTTTCACGGATGACCTCCGGCGTGACGATCTCCTCGCCGCCTGCGTGACGGATCACGCCGTCTTGCAGGAAGAAGAAGCGGTCGCCGAAATAAAGCGCCTGATTGAGGTCGTGCAGGGAGCTGAGAATGGCGATGCCGCGCTCGTGGGCGACCCGCTTTGCCTCTTCGATGATCAGCTCCTCGTTTGCAATATCCAGATTGCCTGTCGGCTCGTCGAAGATCAGCAGCTTCGGCTCCTGCGCCAGCGCGCGCGCGACGGCGATCTTCTGCTTTTCGCCGCCGGAGAGGTTCTCCGCGTTGCGGTAGGCAAGGTGCTCTAACTGCATCTCCGCCAGCAGCCGCTCCACCACGGCGCGATCGGATGCGCCGGCGCGCAGGCCGAAGTAGGATACGCGCCCCATGAGAATGGAGTCATAGACCGTCAGCGCGCCGAAGTGGATGTGCTGCGGGACGTAGGCGATGCGCCGCGCACGCTGCCGCTGCGGGAGCTTGAGCAGATCCTCGCCGTCAAAACGGATGGAGCCGCTGCGCGGCGTGACGATACCGAGCAGATTCTGGAAGAGCGTCGTCTTGCCCGAACCGTTTTTTCCGAGCAGGATGCCGATCTCGCCGTCGCCCAGCGTCAGATCGACGCCGTTGAGCACGGGGTGCTTCCCGTAGCGAAAGTGCAGGTTTTCAATGGTCAGCATTCCCTTGCCTCCCTTCCGAAAAAGAGCACGGCGAGGAAGAAGGGCGCGCCGAGCAGCGAGGTGATCGCGCCCACGGGCAGCGCCGAGCCGCTGCCCAGACAGCGCGAGAGCGCGTCCGCGCCGAGCAGCAGCAGGCTTCCGAAAAGCGCCGAGACGGGAATGGACAGGCGGTGATCCTGCCCGAAGAGCCGCTTTGTCACGTGCGGGCAGATGATGCCGACAAAGCCGATCACGCCCAAAAACGAGACGCACACGGCGGTGATGAGCGACGACACGAGCAGCGAAACAAAGCGCAGCAGGGAGACGTTGACGCCCATGCTCCGCGCGCTTGCATCGCCGCTGAGCAGCACGTTATATTTCCATGCCAGCAGGCGGAACAGGACGATGCCGGAGAGCACGACGCACAGCAGAAACAGGTCGGTGCGGTAGGTGGCTCTGCCCAGATCGCCGAAGTTCCAGACCACGGCGGCGGAAATGCCCACGTCGGTGGCGAAGAATTGCAGCACCGTGGTGCCCGCCGTCCACATTGCGCTCACGGCAAGGCCCGCCAGCACCACGACGTTCGGGGAGAACGCACGCAGGCGGCACAGGCCGAGGATGAGCAAAATGGACAGCGAGGAGAAGAGAAACGCCATCAGCGAGGTCGCAAACGGGTTGGCGCCGACAAAGAAATTCGCCGCGTTGCGGCCGGTCGTGAGAAAGCCGCCCGCGAAGACGATGATCGAAAGGTTCGCGCCGAACACCGCCGCGTTGGAAACGCCCAGCGTCGAGGGCGAGGCCATGGAGTTGTTGAGGCAGGTCTGCATGATCAGGCCCGAGACGGACAGCCCCGCGCCGGCAAGCAGCGCCGCGAGCACGCGCGGCACGCGGATGTTCCAAACGATGCGCTCATTCGTGCCGCTGCCGCGCCGCAGCAGCGCCCGCAGCGCATCGCCCAGCGTCATGCGCGACGGCCCGACAAAGAGGCACACAAGCGCCATCGCCGCGACCGCCGCAATCAGCACGGCAGTGAGCAGACGCGTTTTATTTTGATGTTTCATGGAGAAACTCCTTGATTTTTTCTCTATCATAGCGAAAGACAAACGAAAAGGGAAGCCCCCATGGGGGTTCCCTTTTCGCAAAATTCCGTTAAATCTTATATTTTGTCAGGATGCGTGTCAGCTTTCGTCCCACGGGGCGGGCGAGCAGCAAAAGGAAGATCACGTTGGACACGGCATAGAGCGCCGTGGTCGGCGCGGAGGTCAGCACAATGGCAAGATAGCGCGACAGGCGGAAGCCGCCGTCGAGCATCAGCGCCGACCAGACGTCCATGAGCAGGGAGAAGAGCAGGCCTGCCAGCGCGCCGTAGAGGCAGAGCAGGAACAGATTGCGCTTGAGAGGGTCTGCCAGCAGCCCCGCGATCAGCCCGACCACGCCCCACGCGAACATCTGAAAGGGCGTCCATGCACCCTGACCGAAGTAAAAGTTGGAGAGCAGGGCGGTCATTGCGCCGGTCAGGAAGCCCGCCTCCGCGCCGAAGTACAGCGCCGTCAGCACGACCATCGCCGTGACGGGCTTGAAGCCGGGCAGCGCCGCGAAAAGCACACGCCCCAGAACGCTCAGCGCCGTCAGCACGGCCAGCAGCACAAGGCGCGCGGCGCTGCGCTCCCCGCGCTCGAGCGACAGGAAGAACGCGCCGCAGGCAAGCACGGCCACGGCAAAGGAGAAAAACGCATACTGCCGCCCGCGAAACACCGTGCTGCCAAGCACAATGAGCAGCGGGACGCACAGAAGCAGCAGCCCGTAGGTCACGATCTTTTTCATCGCGCCTCCCCGCCGCACAGCGCGGCGACCTCGCGGCAGAGCACCGCGTTGGGGAAGAGGGAGCGGGCAATGCGGCTTGCGGCGGTGGTGTAGAAATAGTTGCCGGAGAAAAAGGCGTTCGGCGTGCCGTGGGCGATGATCTCGCCGTCAAAGAACAGCGCGCAGCGATCCGCCGCCTCCGCGGCAAACTCCACATCGTGCGTGACCAGCGCGACCGTGCAGCCCTCCTGCCGCAGCTGCCGCAGCAGCGACAGAAATTCCTGCTTGTAGGCTGCGTCCATGCCCTTGGTCGGCTCGTCCATCAGTATGAGACGCGGACGGGTCAGAAGGAGCTTTCCGAGCGCACATTTTTGCTGCTCGCCGCCGCTCAGATCGTAGGGGTGGCGGTCGAGCAGGTGCTCGATTTGCAGCCGCTGCGCCACCTCCGTCAGACGCGCCTCCGGCTCCTGCATCGCCGCAAGGAGCTGGCGGTAATCCTCCCGCACGCTGTCCTGAAGGAAGAGGCACTTCGGATCCTGCGGCAGCAGCGTCAGCCCGTGATGGTAGAGCGCGCGGCCACCCTTTTGCTTTTTGCCGAAAATGCGCAGCGTGCCCTGATAGGGACGCTCCAAGCCGGCAAGCACATTGAGCAGCGTCGTTTGCCGCTGCCGTTTGCGTCGAGCAGGGCGAAAATCTCTCCGCCGTAGAGTGTGAGCGAAAGACCGCGCAGCACGTCGGGGGCGTCTTTTTCATAGCGGAAGCCGATGTCCTTGGCCTCGAGCACTGCCTTGCCCGTCTGCGCTGCCTGCTCGGCGACAAGCGCGCCCGCGCGGTCGGAGAAATGCGACTGCAAAAACTCGCGTCCCTCGCGCACGCTCATTGGGCAGGGAGCGTCCGTTTGCAGCGCCGACCAGATGCGCGCGGCGGCGGGAAGCGCCTGCGCGAAGGAATGCGTCCGCAGCGCGCCGCACAGCTCACGCGGTGGCAGGCACTGCGCGATGCATCCGTCCTGTAGGAAGACGACCCGATCGGCGATCGGGAACACTTCTTCCAGTCGGTGCTCCGACAGCAGCACCGTCACGCCCAGCTCACGGTTGAGCCGCCGGAGTGTGGCGATAAAGTCGGCGGCGGCGATGGGGTCGAGCTGCGCCGTCGGCTCGTCGAGCAGCAGCAGCGAAGGATTCATCACCATCACCGAGGCAAGGTTCAAAAGCTGCTTCTGGCCGCCCGAAAGGCGGTCGGTCTCGCGGTGATACCAGTCCTGAATGCCGAAATAGCTTGCCATTTCCCCGACGCGGCGGCGAATGTCGGCATTGGGCAGCCCTAAATTTTCCAGTCCGAAGGCAAGCTCATGCCATACCTTGTCGGTGACAAGCTGCTCGTCGGGAAACTGCCCGACAAAGCCGATGCGCGCCGCGCTCTCGCGTGCGTCGAGCGTGTCGAGCGGCCGACCGTCGTAGAGGATCGCGCCTTGCAGCGTGCCGCGCGGCGCCGTCTCCGGCTTGAGCAGGCGCAGCAGCGTCGTCTTGCCGCAGCCGGACGCGCCGCACAGCAGCGTAAAACTGCCGCGCGGCAGACGCAGCGCGAGCGAACGGAGCGCGGGGACGTCCCGATCGGGATAGGTGAAGCTCAGATCTTTGATCTCAAGTAATTCCATCGCAGGGCCTCCTCTGTCTCAATGAGAAACGGCGCGAGCGAAAGCGCCGCAAAAGCCGCGTAGGCGGCATAGGCTGCCGCGCCCGTCGGCGCGCGCAGGGAAGGGTAATAGGCATATGTGCCGCACAACTGCATGAGCAGGACGTATGCGCCGCCGAAGAGCAGCACAAGGGCAAGCAGCAGCCCGTCGCGCCACGTAAAACGATAATTTGAATAGCTCGTGTGCCCTTTTGCGCCGTAGCCGCGCGCCTTCATCGCGGCACTGACCGCGATGGCGTTTTCCAGCGACCAGCCGATCAGCGCCGACAGGACGGACAGCTTGGCGCGCACGCGGCCAAGCCAGCTCTCCGTGGTATACAGCCCCAGCACCGTCTGCGCCCGCTCGGTCTTGCGTGCCTGCCTGCGCAGCAGCGGGACATAGCGCAGCGCCATGGAGAAGATGAGCGCCGAGCGCGGCAGCACCCGCCCGAAGAGGTAGAGAAATTTGTCGCTTGTCATGACAGAATTGTAGCACCGGCACCACAGCAGCACGGCAATGAGCGTTGCCGCCGTGCCGATGCCGCAGACGATCGCCTCGAGCGTGACGGGATTGTCGTTCATGAAAAACAGCGGCGTGACGCCGTTGTGGACAAACAGGGGGTTGCTCAGCGCGATCAGCGCGCCGAGGCCGAGATAAAACCCGAGATCGGACAGACGGACGGCGCGCCGCGCCGCGCAGAACAGCACGCCGCCCAGCAGCGCGAGCGCCGCCGTGACGGGATCGGAGGAAAAGGCGCACAGCAGTATGGTCGCGGCGAAGTAGAGCATCAGCACCGCCGGATGGTAGTCGCTAAAACGTTTCATGATCCCTCCACATCCTGCCCCAAGTTGCAGGTGTATATCCACTCGATCACATCGCCGTCCTCCGGCAGACAGCGCGAGCAGCTGACATTGGGCATCGTGCCGTTGACCCGATAGACCCAGCCGGAGGCGGGGCCGCAGGAAAACTCATACAGGTACAAGATCCCCTCGACATAAGCGCCGCCGAGCGCGGTCGTGCCCTGATACTCCAGCGCGATGCGCTCGTGGCGGACGGCGCGCAGCAGAATGTCGAGCACGCTGTCGCCGGAGCGCAGCACATAGCGCGTCGGTGGCAGGATCTCGCCGTCTTCGGGCAGAAGCGCCCGCAGCTCGTCCGAAAGCGGCTGCTCGAGCGCCGCGTCGCAGCGGATGCTGAGGGTGACGGTTTGGCTGTCTTCCTTGATGTCCTCCAGATGCGTCTGGTAGTATTCCTCGACGGATTGTATTTTTACGCCCGAGAGCAGCACATAGAGCACGAGCGCCGCGACGAGCAGCAGAAGAAGATTCTTTTTCATCCGGTCTCCTGATAAAAAATGCGGACATTGCAGGCCTGCAACATCCGTTTTTTGCGGTTTTCGCCCGAAACGGCGCTTCCACCCATCAGTATACCAATCGTCGCGCACCTTGTCAAGCAAAATCCCGCGCTGCTTGGGGCTTGCCAAACGGGAGACGATGTGCTATAATTAAAATGCGGTGATTTTTGACACTGCTATCACGTTATATTACTTAAAGAATAACGGACAGGAGAGAAACGACCATGAAAAATGATTTCCAGTTCATCATTCATAACGACGGCGATCTTTCGCGCAAGGATCCCACGCGCGCAAAGGAGCTGTTTACCATGGAGCGCGCGCGTGATGCGCGGAGATTCCACCGTCAGATCCCCGACTACCGGATGACCCCGCTGGTGGCGCTGCCCAATTTGGCGCAGCTACTCGGCCTCGGCGGCATTTACGTAAAGAACGAGGCGGAGCGCCTTAATATGAATTCCTTCAAGGTCATGGGCGGCTCCTATGCCATTTATCGCTTGGTGCGCAAGCTGCTGGGCAGAGAGGGCGAGGATCTGTCGTTTGACTATCTGGTCAGCAAGGAGTGCCACGACAAGCTGGGCAACGTCGTCTTCTGCTCCGCAACGGACGGCAACCATGGGCGCGGCCTTGCGTGGGCGTGCCAGAAGCTCAACCATCCGTGCAAGATCTATGTGCACAGCGAGACCAGCCAGCCGCGCATCGACGCTATCCGCCGCTTCGGCGCGGAGGTGACGGTCGTAGACGGCAACTACGACGACGCGGTGCGTCAGGCCGCGAAGGACGCGCAGGAGAACGGCTGGTATGTCGTTTCCGATACCTCGTGGCCGGGCTACGAGGAGATCCCGAGCTGGATCATGCAGGGCTATACCTCCATCCTTTTGGAGACGCAGGAGCAGCTTTCCGGTCTGGGGCTGGTCAAGCCCACCCATGTTTTCCTACAGGCTGGTGTCGGCGCAATGGCGGCAAGCGTTGTCGGCTTTTACAGCGCGCTCTTCCCGAACGATCCGCCGCTGTTTGTCATCGTCGAGCCGGATAAGGCGGCGTGTGTCTATGCTTCCATCGCCGCCGGAGACGGCAAGTGCCACAGTGTCAAGGGCGACCTCAATACCATCATGGCGGGGCTTGCCTGCGGCGATCCCTCGCCCGTCGCTTTCGATATTCTGAAGGACAATGCGGACGTGTTCATCAAAGTGCCGGATAACGTTGCGGCGCGCGGCATGCGCATTTTGGGCGTTCCGCTGCACGGCGACCCGATGATCGTCAGCGGCGAGAGCGGCGCGGTGCCGCTCGGCACGCTCTTTGCCCTGTGCACCGACGAGATCGACCCCGAGCTAAAGCGCGTGCTCCATTTGGATCAGAACGCGCAGGTGCTGATGATCAACACCGAGGGCAATACCGATCCCATCGAGTTCCGCCGGATCCTCTGGGACGGCAAGGATCCCGTGCCGGATCGCTACCGCATCCGCAAATAAGGCAAATATGCAACAACCCGCTCTCCGTTTTATACGGTGAGCGGGTCGTCTTATTTGTGCAGCGTCAGGTCGTAGAGCGTGTTCTTCGGAAGTCCCGTCTGCTCCGCGACGCGGCGCGCGGCGTCCTTTCGGCTGACGCCCTGCGCCAGCAGCGCTTCCATGAGCGCCAGCGCCGTCTCCGGCGTCACGGCGGGCGTCGGCGGTGTCTCCGGCGCGCCTTCGACAATGAGCACATACTCGCCGCGCGGCGCGACGCACGTCTCGACCGCTTCTTGCAGCGTCATGCGCTGCACCTCCTCGTGCAGCTTTGTCAGCTCGCGGCACAGCGCAACGCGGCGCTCTCCGCCGAAGGCGCGGCAGAGGTCGGCAAGGGTGATCGGCAGCTTGTGCGGCGCTTCATAGAAGATCATCGTGCGCGTTTCGTTTCGCAGGCCGTCCAAATGCGCCTGTCGGGACTTCTTGTTGACGGAAAGAAAGCCCTCGAAGGTGAAGCGGCCGGTCGGCAGACCCGAGATACTCAGCGCGGTGATTGCCGCGCACGGCCCGGGGACGGCGCTGACGGTCACGCCGTTTTCGGCGCACAGCCGCACCAGATCCTCGCCGGGATCGGAGATGGCGGGGCTTCCGGCGTCGGAGACCTGCGCGCAGTTCTCACCGGCGAGGATGCGCGCGAGGATCTGCTCCCCGCGAAACTGCTTGTTGTGCTCATAGTAGCTCACGAGCGGCTTTTTTATGCCCAGATGGTTCAGCAGCCGCAGCGTCACGCGCGTGTCTTCGGCGGCGATAAAGTCCGCGTCTTGCAGCGCCTGACGACAGCGCGGAGAAATGTCGGAAAGGTTGCCGATGGGCGTCGGCACGAGCGTCAGTGTTCCGGCCATGGTTTGTCACCTCATATGGTACGCGGCGCGGTAGTCCGCCGAGGGCGCGCCGTCCTGTAAAAATTCGATCAGATCCGCCTGCCAGCGCAGACCGGCCTTTCCGCCGCGCGTCGCTTCAGTCAGCACGAGGCAAGGCGCACTGTCTGCGCGATGGCGCACGAGCCGGATGCGCTTCGGCTCCATGCCGCCCGCGCGCAGAGCGCAGAATATATCGCACAGTCGTTCGGGGCGGTGCACCAGCGCGAAGCGGCCGCCGTAGCGCAGCAGCCGCCCGGCCGTGCGGCACAGTGCCTCCGGCGTCAGGGCGTCCTCGCAGCGGCCGGCTCTCGCGGCGCGCATACCGCCGCCGTCGGGAAAATAGGGTGGGTTTGCGATCACGCAGTCAAAGCCGCCGGTCGGCAGCGGCGCGTAGGCGGCGTCGCCCAGCACGGAGGATAGCCGCGCCGCAAGGCCGTTTTGCCGGATGTTTTCCAGCGCCGCTTCGTGCGAAAGCGCGTCGCGCTCCACGCCGACGACGCTGCACGTCTCCTCACGGGCGCACAAAAGCAGCCCCAGCGTTCCAACGCCGGAGCAGAGATCTGCGACGCGGGCACCCTTGGACAGGGTGAGAAACTGCGCCAGCAGCATGGAGTCCGTTCCCAAGGGGAAGGCGCCGTCGGGAACGGTCAGACGCAGAGAGCCGATTTGCTCAGTCATAGCGATAACCGGCCTGCACCGACGGGTACAGACCGGTCAATCTTACTGCTCTTCGATCGCTTCGACCGGGCAGACGGCGGCGCAAGAACCGCAGTCGACGCACTGATCGGCGTCGATGACGTACTTCTCGTCGCCCTCGGAGATGATGCCCAGCGGGCAGGTATCCGCGCAGGTGCCGCACTTTACGCAAGCGTCAGTAATGAAATGTGCCATAGTTTACGCCTCCCTATGTATTCAGGTTACATTCATTCTATCATCTTTTTCCGAAAAAGCAAATGGAAAATATAGAAAAGAGGAAAAATCGTATATTTTGTTCCGCGCTTGGCAAAAATCCTCTGCGGAAGATCGGAGGCGAGAGGAAATGGCGGTGGGCGAAATGATCCGGCAGGCGTGGGCGCTGGCCTGCGTGCTGGGGCACAGTTATGTCGGTTCGGAGCATTTTTTGCTTGCGGCCGTCATGACAGAGCCGGAGATCGCCGGTCTGCTGCTGCGGCAGGAGGTCGGACAGGCGGAGCTGCTGTATCGCACGGTCGATCTGTGCGACATGGGCGCACGGCAGACGCGAACGGCGCAGGGGTTTTCGCCGCACTGCCTGCGTGCGCTTGCCGCGCCCTATCAGACGCCCAAACGGCTCCTTGCGGAGCTGCTGCGCGCGCCGGAGGGCGGAGCGTGCCGCGTGCTGCGTGCCTGCGGTGTGGACACATCGCTGCTTTTTAGCGACCTGTGTGAGGAAGGAAGGGAAAAAATCGTGCAAAATACGCGCCTTTTGGAGCAATTCGGCGTGGATCTGGTGCAGCGGGCGACGGAGCTGCCGCCGGTGGCCGGTCGACGGCGTGAGATCGAGACGGTGCTGCAGATCCTTTCGCGCAAACATAAAAACAACCCCGCGCTCATCGGCGAGCCGGGCGTCGGCAAGACCGCCATCGTCGAGGGGGTCGCGCAGTATATCGCGCAGGGGCGCGTGCCGGAGCAGCTGCAAGGCAAACGCCTGTTTTCCCTCGATATGGCAAGCGTGATCGCCGGAACGAAGTATCGCGGCGAGTTTGAGGAGCGCGTGCGCGATATTTTGGCCGAGGTGCGTCGGGCACAGAATGTGATCCTCTTCGTCGATGAGATGCATACGCTGGTCGGCGCGGGTGCGGCCGAGGGCGCGATCGACGCGGCCAATTTGCTCAAGCCCGCCTTGGGGCGCGGCGAGCTACAGCTCATCGGCGCGACGACGCTGGAGGAATACCGCAAGTGCATCGAAAAGGATGCCGCGCTGGAGCGGCGCTTCCGCACGGTGCAGGTCGACGAGCCGAGCCGCGAGGCGACGCGGCTGATCCTGCGCTCTCTTGTGCCGGAGCTGGAGGCACACCATCATATCAGCCTGACCGAGGAGGCGGTGAGCGCCGCCGTTGAGCTTTCCTGCCGCTATCTGGCTGACCGATTTCTGCCGGACAAGGCGCTCGACCTGCTCGATGAGGCGGCGGCGCGTGCCAAAATGGCGCGCCTTGGCGGACGGGAGGAGGCGCTTGCGCAGCAGCTGCACGAGGCGGTGCGCGACGGCGCTTATGAGCGCGCTGCCGAGCTGCGCAACGCGCTGCAAGTCTGTCCGAAACGGCAGAGCGTGACGCGGCAGGATATCGCCGCGACGGTCGCGGCGCGCACGGGCATTCCCGTGGGGATGCTCACCTGTTCGGAAAAGCAGCGCCTGCTCACGCTGGAGCAGACGCTCTCCGAGCGCGTGATCGGGCAGGAGGCCGCCGTCCGCGCGGCGGAGGGCGGGGACGAGGACGCGAAAAAGCTGCTTATTGAGCACAATCTGCGCCTCGTGGTGTATATCTCCAAACGCTTTGAAAACACCGGCATCAACATTGAAGATCTCATCTCCATCGGCACGATAGGGCTTATAAAGGCCGTGAACACCTTCAACTCGTCAAAGAACATCAAGCTTGCCACATACGCCTCGCGCTGCATCGAAAACGAGATACTCATGTACCTGCGCAAGATAAACGCCCAGCGCACAGAGATAAGCTTTGACGAGCCGCTCAACACCGACTGGGACGGGAACGAGCTTCTGCTGTCCGACATCCTCGGCACGGATGAGGACGAGGTTGCCCGGCCGCTTGAGGACGACGCGGATAAACAGATGCTGATGGAGGCCATAGACACGCTGAACGAGCGGGAAAAGCGCATAATCCTGATGCGCTTCGGTCTGCCCGACGGACGCGAATACACGCAGAAAGAGGTCGCCGATATAATGGGCATTTCGCAAAGCTACATAAGCCGCCTCGAAAAGCGCATAATCGGCCACCTCCGGAAGGAAATGCTGCGTCTTTCGCAGGTATAAAGCTCAGGCGGTGCAGAGTCAAAAGCTGCACCGCCTGAGCATATTTTATTATTCTCTTATCGGCACCGTCTGCCAGAAGAGGCCGCGCGGCGCGGGCCGCTTGTCCGCCCCATCGCCGCGGCGGGTGAGGATGTTGACATGGTCAAAGCCGCACTCCCGCGCCGTTTCCAGCGCAATGTCAAAGCCGCCGTCCAGAAGCTCCTTTCTGTGCGCGTCGGAGCTTATCACGATCTCCCCGCCGAAGCCGCGCAGGGCGCGCAGCAGCCGCGGGCAGGGATATGCATGGCGCTTATAGCCGCGGTTCAGCGCGCCGCAGTTCACCTCAAACACCGCGCCCTGCCGCACGAGCTGCTCCATCGCCGCAAGCGCGGGCATGTAATAGCGCGCGTCGTCCTCGTCGAGATAATGCCCGCCCTGCGCCGCCGGAAGGTCGTTAAAGCGCGTGACGAGGTCGAAGTGGCCGATAAACGTCGGGTGCATA
>USIH01000046.1 GCA_900554705.1 uncultured Eubacteriales bacterium | reverse complement strand
TAAGAAAAACCTGCCGATAAATGCTGAAGTCGAAATCGAACTGAAAGAGTGCGCCGATTCCAGCAGAGAGTGGGATGGTAAAATGGAAAGATTGCTGCATCTGATATACTAAACAATGATAATTTGCACCCCCTCAAATCGAGAACTGCCCCCCTCCGAACCGTAGTTGCACCCCCTTGACGGATTTCTATCAAAATTACGTTTCTTATTGGTTCTCTTCCCTTTTCCCCTTCTCTCAAATCGTCGTTTCCGGAGAAAAGAGAAAAACGGCAAAATATCGGAGTATCCCATGGACTACAAGATCATACGATTGGCAGACGCACCACAGTGAAAAGCGGCGGCCGCGCAGTGGTTTCATGAAAAATGGGGCGTTCCCGAGAGTGCTTACCTTACAAGCATGGAGGACTGCATTTCCGGCGCGTGTGCCGTCCCGCAGTGGTATCTGGCGATCGAGGATACGCGGATCGTCGCCGGTATGGGCGTGATCGAAAACGATTTTCACAATAGACACGACCTTACGCCCAACGTCTGCGCCGTATACACGGAGTCGGATCACCGGTGCCGTGGTATCGCGGGCGCGCTTCTGCATTTCGTCTGCGCCGACATGAAAATGCGCGGCGTCGATGCGCTCTATCTTCCGACTGACCACACTTCCTTTTATGAGCGCTACGGCTGGTCGTTTTTCTGCATGGTGCAGGGCGACGGCGAACCGGAGCCTTCCAGAATGTACATCCATCGGAACCAATCGTCCGCCCGTTGTGCGGACAAACATCTTTTTCCGTTTCTGTACCAAACGGCAAAAAACTACGGAGGTATTTTTATGAAACGGAAAAAGGTGTTTTACTCGGAAGCGGCCTATGCGCTCGGCATTCTCATCTTAGCGCTTGGGACGGCGCTCATGGAGCGCGCAGATTTCGGCGTGTCCATGGTCGTCGCGCCGGCCTATCTGCTGCATCTGAAGCTCTCGCAGTATCTGCCGTGGTATTCCTTCGGCGTGTCGGAATACATTTTGCAGGCGGTGCTGCTGGTCGCGCTTGCGCTGTGCATGGGAAAATTCAAAAAGGGATACCTGTTTTCCTTCCTCACCGCTGTGCTCTACGGCGCGGCGCTGGATCTCTTTCTCGGCCTTGTCGATCCGTCGCACGCTTACGCCGTGCGCTTTCCGTATTATATCGCCGGTATGCTGCTGTGCGCCGTCGGCGTTGCGCTGTTCTTCCATTCCTACTTCCCGCCGGAGGCCTATGAGCTGTTGGTCAAGGAGCTGTCGGCAAAGTACGGAAAGGACGTTGGCAGGGTCAAAACGATCTACGACTGCTGTAGCTGCCTCTTCGGTCTTGCCCTGTCCTTTCTTTTCTTCGGCTTCGGAACGTTTCAGGGCGTAAAGCTCGGCACGATCGTCTGCGCGCTTGTCAACGGCTCACTGGTCGGCGGGTTCGGAAGATTTCTCGACGGACATTTCCTCTTCCGTGACGCGCTGAAGCTGCGCAGCTTCTTTGAAGCATAGTACAGAGCCGCCCCACCGTTTTCGGTGAGGCGGCTTGCACTATCTGTGAGAAGGTGCCTCAGCATTGAAAAACGCACGAAAGCAGCACGCACCCCAAAGCCTCCCCTGTGTAAGGGGAGGTGGTGCGGCGAAGCCGCGCCGGAGGGGTTGTCAAGCCTGCCGCATTCATCCGCACTTTCTCCAATACGTAGTTGCCAACCGTCAACCCCTCAGTCAGCCTAACGGCTGACAGCTCCCCTTACACAGGGGAGCCTTGGGTGGGGGCGCTCGCAGCCATCCTGCCTGACACAGAGGGAGCTTGGGTGCGGTGGGGGCTTCAAGACTACGGGTGCGGCGATTTTTGCACAAAAACGGTTGAGATTTTTGCGGTTTTGCAGTATAATGTTGACAGTTAAAGGCTCGCGTTGTGCTTTTGATGCGGCTGCTTATGCACGTGTCGGGAGCGTAATAGAAAAATGAAAGAATAGGGTAGATAATATGTCGATCTTCAAATGTAAAATGTGCGGCGGGGCGCTTGAGATCAGCGGGAACGAAACCGTGGCGACCTGCGAATACTGCGGCACGCAGCAGACGCTGCCAAGGCTCGATGATGACCGCCGCGCAAACCTCTATGACCGCGCGAACCATTTCCGCCGGAACAACGACTTTGACAAGGCGGCGGGCATCTATGAGCAGATCCTCAACGAGGACAACACCGACGCGGAGGCGTACTGGTCGCTTGTCCTCTGCCGCTACGGCATTGAGTATGTCGAGGACCCGACCACGCATAAGCGTGTGCCGACGGTGAACCGTGCGCAGTTTACTTCGATCTTCGCAGACGAGGACTATAAGTCCGCGCTGCGCTACGCCGACGGCTACCAGAAGCGCATTTATGAGGCAGAGGCGAAGACGATCGACGAAATTCAGAAGGGCATTCTTGCGATCTCTCAGAAGGAGGAACCCTTCGACGTCTTCATCTGCTACAAGGAGACGGACAGCAGCGGCCGCCGGACGCAGGACAGCGTGCTTGCAAACGAGCTGTACCACCAGCTCACGCAGGAGGGGTTCAAGGTGTTTTTCTCCCGCATCACGCTGGAGGACAAGCTGGGCACCGCCTATGAGCCGTACATCTTCGCGGCGCTGAACAGCGCCAAGGTCATGGTGGTGCTGGGCACAAAGCCGGAGTATTTTAGCGCCGTCTGGGTGAAGAACGAATGGAGCCGCTATTTGGCGCTTGTGAAGAACAGCGGCGGCAAGAAGGTGCTGATCCCCGCTTACCGTGACATGGATCCCTACGATCTGCCGGAGGAATTCTCTCACCTACAGGCGCAGGATATGTCCAAGCTGGGCTTTATGCAGGACCTGATCCGAGGGATTCAAAAAATCCTTGGCGCAGGCGCACAGAAAGCGACAGCAAAGGAACCCGTGATCGTCGGCACGAACCATGTTGAACCTCTCTTGGAGCGGGTGTTCCTCTTCTTGGAGGACGGAAATTGGCGCGATGCGGACATTTACTGCGAAAAGGTGCTGGACATCGACCCGAAGAATGCGGAAGCGTATCTCGGGAAGCTGATGGCGGAGCTAAAGGTGAAAAAACGCAAGCTGCTTGCCGACTGCGCCCAGCCGTTTGATGACCGCGATAACTTTGCCAAGGTCATCCGTTTCGGTGACGAGAAGACAGCGGCCGAGCTGCGCGGGTATATCACGCAGATCAACGAACGCAACGAAAACGCGCGGCTGACCCGTATTTACGACAATGCGGTCAGCGCGAGAAACGCGGCACGCGACGAGGCCGCCTATAAGGCCGCGGCGGAGGAATTCAGGACGATCTCCGGTTTTCGGGATGCCGATACACTGGCGCAGCAGTGCATGGACGATGCGGAGGTTTGCCGAAAGGACACGATTTACTCCTCTGCGAAGATGCAGATGACCCGCGAACGCATCACTTCTTATGAAGATGCAATAAAACTGTTTCAGTCTATCTCCGGCTGGAAGGATGCCGACGCGCAGATCGCCGTCTGCCAAAAGAGGATCGAAGAAATTAAAGCGAAAGAAGAGGCTGACCGTCTGGAGGCAAAGCGCAAGGCGGAGGCCGAGCGCTTGGAGGCAGAGCGCAAGGCGGAAGCTGAGCGCCTTGCCGCCGAAAAGGCTGCAAAAAAGCGCAAGAAGATCATAGCAATTACAGCGCCGATCGTGTGCGCCTGCATTGCCTTTGTTATCGTGCTGATAACGGTCATTCTTCCGAACGGCAAATACAACGATGCGATCGCCCTGATGGACGAGGGAAAGTACGACGAGGCGATCGCGGCGTTTGAAGCGCTGGACGGCTATAAGGACAGCAAGGAGAAGATCTATACCGTCGCTGCGACCCTTGAGAGGGACGGGATGTTGGCGCAGGCGGCGATCGCCTTTGAAAAGCTCGGAGATTTTTCAGACGCAAAGGAGCGCAGCGCTGCGCTCTGGGATCGCATCGCGGAGCGGGACGCGGTTGCCGCGGGTTTCGCCCATACAGTTGGCCAAAAGAGTGACGGGACGGTCGTTGCGGTCGGCTGGAACCTCGGTGGGGAGTGTGATGTCTCGAACTGGACGGATATTGTAGCAATTTTTGCGGGGGATCTTCATACAATTGGCTTAAAAAGTGACGGAACAGTCGTTGCGATTGGGAACGACCTCGAAGGGCAATGCAATGTCTCGGATTGGACGGACATCGTGGCGATCTCTGCGGGTAAAGATCATACGGTAGGTCTAAAAAGCGACGGAACAGTTGTCGCCGTCGGAAACAACGACGGTGGGCAATGCGATGTTTCGGGCTGGACGGATATTGTTGCGATCTCTGCGGGTGGCAATCATACGGTCGGCCTAAAAGGCGATGGGACGGTCGTTGCGGTCGGGCGTAAAGGCGACGGGCAATGTGACGTTTCTGGCTGGACGGACATTGTGGCGATCTCTACGAGTGCCTTTCATACGGTCGGCCTGAAAAGTGACGGAACGGTCGTTACGACCGGCAAGAACAGCAACGGGCAATGTGACGTTTCTGGCTGGACGGACATTGTGGCGATCTCTGCGGGCGGGTATCATACGGTCGGCCTAAAAAGTGACGGAACAGTTGTTGCGACCGGCAGGAACAACAATGGGCAATGTAACGTTTCTGGCTGGACGGGCATTGTGGCGATCTCTGCGGGCGACTATCATACGGTCGGCCTGAAAAGTGACGGGACGGTCGTTGCGGTCGGGGATAACGAGTACGGTCAGTGTGAAGTCTCCGGATGGAGCGGCGTCAAGCTGCCGGAGAACGGCTGAGAAATCTCTGCGACATAGCTTTTCATAGTGCCTTTGCGGCACGAAAGACCCGAACAAGAGAACAGCGCCTCGGTTTCCACGAAGGAAGCCGAGGCGCTGTATTATGTGCCGACGAGCGTGAGCATATTGTTCCGTCAAAATCTAAGCGAGCGGCGGTCGCGCTACAGAAGCGCCGTGCGGTAGGTGGCGCCGGTGTCAAGCGCTTTCCACTCGAACGTTCCGTTTCGGAAGGTCATGTAGCTGCGCGGACTGTCCTGCTTCGGCAGAGAGACGGAGCCGGGATTGAGACAGAGAACGCCGCCGACCTTCTCACAGAAGGGAATATGGGTGTGGCCGAAGAGGAAGACGTCGCCGCCACAGAGAGGCGGAAGGTGCTGCGGGTTCCAAATATGGCCGTGTGAAGCGTAGATCAGCCGGTCTTGGTAGGGCAGGACGGCATATTCGGCCAGAATGGGAAATTGCAGCACCATCTGATCGACCTCCGCGTCGCAGTTGCCCCGAATGCAGAGAAGGCGCTCCCGCACGGCGTTGAGCTGCGCGATGACCTCCTTCGGGGCGTAGCCCTCCGGCAGGTCGTTGCGCGGCCCGTGGTAAAGCAGGTCACCGAGCAAAAGAAGCCGATCCGCGTTCTCCTCTTGAAAGCGTCGCAGCATGGCTTGGCAGAAGGCGGCCGAGCCGTGCAGGTCAGAGGCGATCATCCATTTCATAGCGTATCCTCCCGTTTTTTCTCGATTATACGGAAAAACAACGCGCTTGTCAAGCAGCACCGCCGCGAGGAGGGTTCCTCGCGGCGGTGCTGCGCGTTTTGCCGTTTTTTCAGGCTTTCATGGTGCGCCCTGACGCAAGCAGGGCGATCCTGTGGAGCCTCAGGTGCTTTTGGGTCACTTCCTCAGGACATTCTGCACATAGCGCATGAGGATAGCGGCGACTTGGGCGCGGGTGGCGTTGCCCTGCGGGTCGAGGTAGGTCTTGCCGCCGATGTCGGTGCCGTTGATGAGGGCTTCGGCGTTCGCCCAGCGCATGGCCTCGAGCGCGTAGGCGCTGACCTTGCCCTCGTCGGGGTAGGTCTCCGCGAATTTGCCCTCGGTCAGGGTCAGACCCTTAAAGCCGGAGTAGCGGTAGAGAATGGCCGCCATCTGCTCGCGGGTGATCTTGCCGTCGGGGTCAAACTTGCCGTCACCGATGCCGTTGACGATCTTGTTTTCCGCTGCCCAGAGGACGGCGCTTGTATACCATGTGCCGGAGGCAACGTCGGCAAACGGGCTGGAGCCGGTGATCTTCGGCTGACCCTCGAGACGGTAGAGCACCGTGACGAGCATCGCGCGGGTCATCTCGCCGTCGGGGGAGAAGGTGGTGTCGGACGTGCCGTAGAACAGGCCGGACTTGAGCACGAAGTCAATGCCGACGTGCGCCCAGTTATTGACGTCGGGGACGTCCTTATAGGCGCTGCTCGGGCAGCCCTCGCCGCCGTCGCACTCGGAGAGCATCGGGATGACGCTTTCCTTCGTCGCGCCGCAGACGGTGCAGGTCTGGATGAGCTTGCCGGTCTCGGTGAGGGTGGGAGCCGCGGCGACTCTGCCGGTGTCCCACTTGTGGCCGAGGGCGGCGACGGGGGTGTCGGTGTAAGTATAGTCACAGTGCTTGCAGGCGTGGGTGGTGAAGCCCAGCTCCGTGCAGGTGGGAGCGGTGACGGTGGCCGCCAGCTCGTGGCCGGTCTTGGCGATGGGCGCGGTGTGGGTCGCGCCGCAGGAGCAGGCGTAGGTCATCTCGCCCTCTTCGGTGCAGGTGGCTTCTTTCGTGACCGTGCCTTCATCGAAGGTGTGGCCGACGGGAGCGGTGTAGTCGGTCTTGTAGTTCTCTTTGCAGACCGAGCATTCGTAATAGGTGTAGCCCATTTCGGTATGGGTCGGCGGGGTGACGGTCGTGACCCACTTGTGCCCGCCCACGACAAGGCTGTCGATGTAGCTGTTGCCGCAGTTTGCGCAGGTGTGGACGGTGTAGCCCACGCTTGTGCAGGTGGCGGGGATGACCTGCGTCGTGTACTCGCAGTCAAAGGCGTTGCCGCAGAGGGCGCAGACGTAGTCGTGCAGGCCGTCTGCGCCGATCTTGCAGACGCCGGGGATGTGCTTGTGGTCGGGGCGCAGCGTCCACTTGGCGTAGAGCGTGAGGTTGCCGGTGATGGGCTGGGTCAGGTCGAAGTCGTTCTTGCCCGCCGCGTCGGTGCACCAGCCGGTGATCTCGTAGGTATCGTCCTGCGGCAGGGTCGTCGGTGCCGTTACCGTGCCGCCGAAGGGGACGATCCGGCAGTCGAGCAGTTCATCCTTCGCGCTGTTTTCAAACCAGACTGCCGCGCCGAAGTCGGGGTAGCCGCCGTTCTGCATCGGGTCGAGCACCCAACCGTTGAGCGTGCGGCTCGCATCCTTCTTGACCACTTCATTCAGAGCGGCAACGACGCCGTCCGCGCTTTGCAGGTCGGCCTTGGGCAGGAGCGTGCCGTTGGCAACGCGCCGGTGCTCGCTCCCGATGACGGTATAGTCAGACTGCGCATAGCAGCCGGAAACGGTCACACCGGATACTTCGGCGCCAATCGCGCCGATGTAGTTGCTGGTGCCGCTTGCTCTGGTGCTCAGCCGGCAGGCGGCGTAGCAGTTGGAAATCACGGCGGCTTCGGAGTAGCTGTACGCTGAAGCGAGCAGGCCGCCCGTCCAAGCGGCGGTGTTCGGTGCGCTCGTGGTGACATCCGCAATGACATAGCAGTTCTCCACAGTGAAGCCGTAGTCGGCATAACCGATCAAACCACCGGTCATCTGCGCAGTCGTTTCATCGGAAATCAGGCAGACGCTGCCGACAAAGGAGCAATTTCGGACCGTTCCGCCACGCAGCCATGCGATCAGCCCTCCGACACGCGAGGAGCCGCGCCCCACAGCGTTGTAGAAAACGGTGCCGGATACCTGTAGGTCACAGATCGTGGCGTTTTCGGCACGGCCGAACAGGCCCGCTTCGTAGACTGTATGGCTGTAGTCCTGCGGGCAGGCAAGCATACCGGTGATGTGATGTCCCCCGCCTTCAAAGGCGCCTTTGAAGGTGCCGCCGGTATTGCCGGAGGAGTGGTAGCCGATCGGGATCCAGCGGTGACCGCTCAGGTCGATGTCCGCCGCGAGGGTGACGGTGCGGCCCTCAAAGGTGAAGCCTTCGCCCACCTTCTTTGCAAGAGCCGCGAGGTCGGCAGCATCGGAGATGACCCAGTTGCCGGGCGCGGAGGCGTAGAGCGCGGCGTCGTAGTTTCCGTCGTCCGTCCAGAAGGACTTGATCTTCGGCTGCGGGGCGTCGAAAATTTCGCCGCACCGCCCACAGCGCGTGCCTTCCGTAAACAGTTCGGTTTCGAGGATGAAGAGGATCTCATGTCCGACCTTGTCGTCGACTTCAAAGGTGGGATCGTATTCCTCGCCCTTGCAGGACGCGCCGCAGACGGAGCAGGAGTAATAATAGATCGAGCCGTGGGCACAGTTGGCTTCGGCCTTCAAATATTTCCGATCCTCGACTCTGGCGCTGTAGTCGTGAGCGCCAAAGTCGCCGTATTCGGCGTGGCAGTCGTCGCAGACAGCCTTCTTCTGGCAGGTCGCACTTCCGCCGTGGCAGTTCTGCGTCTCGGTGTGGGCGGCGTTGTGCTTGCAGGCGCGGGTGTGGGTACCGTCGCCGTTGGAGACCCATGCGCCCCAGTCGTGGCCGAGGGGGTCGCCGGAGGTGAAGGTCGCCTCGTATTCCGTGCCCTTGGAGGATGCGCCGCAGCCGGAGCAGGACTTGTAGTAGACCGCTGCGTTGTCGCAGTCGGCTTCGGTCTTCAGGTACATTTCGTCCACGGTTTCGGCGGTGTAGCTATGTTCACCGAAGTCGCCGTATTCGCCGTGGCAGTCGTCGCAGAGGGCCTTGTGCGAGCAGTCCGCCGTGCCGCCGTGGCAGTTTTCGGTCTCGGTGTGGGCAGCGTTGATCTTACAGGTACGGGTGTGTGTGTCGTCGCCGTTGGAGACCCACGCGTTCCAATCGTGGTCGCCGAGGTCGCCGTAGGTGAAGGTCGCTTCGTGTTCCGTGCCCTTGGAGCTTTCGCCGCAGACGGCGCAGGACTTATAATAGACCGCGCTGCTTTCGCAAGTGGCTTTGGATTTTAAGTATGCGTCGCTGACCGTCTCGGCGGTGAAGTCGTGGTCGCCGAGGTCGCCGTAGGGCTTGCCGCAGATGTCGCACTTGGCAGGCTCGACGCAGGTCGCCTTGCCGCCGGAGCAGGCTTCATAGACCGCCGTCAGGGTGGCGTCGCTGTCCGGCATCGTGCCGGTGTAGGTCGGGTCGGTGCCGACATTCGTTGTGTCGTTGCCGATGGTCAGCTCCCAGTGGGAGAAGTGCTGACCGGCGGGCGCGTCGTTTGCCGTGTAGGAGAGGGCAGCACCGGCGGGATGCGTGGCCGTGGAGCCTTCCTTGACATTAACGAGGGTCAGCGTGTGGCTGGCCTTCTCCGCGAAGCGGGCATATTTGTTTGTCGCCAGAATTGCCTGCGTGACGTTTGCGGTGAAGGCGGCGCTGGCTTCGTCCGCGCCGACCCAGACGCCGTAGGTGTCAGAAATGGAGGCATAGAGCGCGTTGGCTGCCGCCTGCGCGGATTGCAGCGTGACCGTGCCGCCGGTGACTTTATAAGCACCGTCAAAGCTCGGATTGCCGGAGGCGTCCTTTTCATAGTTGACAAAGAGTGCGCAGTTCTGGCTCGTGACGGCGTTGACCGTCGCGCCCGCAAAGTCGAGAACGCCGCCGCCGGACAGGTAGAAGGGATAACCGCTGCCCTTCAGGTCGAGCTTGCCGCCCTTGAGCGTGGCCGTGCCCTCGGTAACGGCAATGCCGATCGTGGCGCAGTCGGAAACGATCTCGCCGCCGGTCATCTCGAAGCCGCCGGAGAGCTGCGCGCCCATGGAGGCACCGGTAAGGCTGAGCTTACCGCCGGTGAGCTTATTTGCCGCATTGAGCGAGAGCAGGTCGCGGTTGCAATTTCTGAAATTGACCGTCGCGCCGCCGAATTCGATCTCGCCGCGCGCCGAGACGCCGACGGGCTTTCCTTCGCTGGTTGTCGCCGTGCCGGTGATGTTGAGTGTGCCGCCGGAGAGGGTGGTCTTGCCCGCGCCGCTGCTCAGCAGCAGGCCGGTATCGGAGCTGTTGACGTTCAGCGTGCCGCCGGACATATCGAATTTGCCGCCCTTATCTTGGGTGAGATAGACACCGACGGGGGCGCTGATCGTAACGTCGGCATTTTCGCGGACGCGCAGCGTACCGCCGCCGGCGTCAATGTAGCCGCTGCCCGTTGCGTCGAACGTATGCGTGCCGTCGTAGAAGCTGACATAGCCCGTTCCGACGTTCTGGATCGCCACGTAGAGATTGTCGGTCGTGATGCGGCCGCCGCTGCCGGTGAGGCTGCCGCCGGTGCTGACGGAGCCTTTCGTGTAAATGCCGATGGTGCCGCCCGCAGCGGAGTTCGTGCCGTGCAGATACAGACCGCAGGTCCGCTGCGTGCCGCTTGTCAGCGAGAGACTTGCGTTTTCGTCCACATATACGCAGGTGTTCGGTGCGGTCACATTGACCTTGCTTCGCTGAATTTCTACCGAGCTGTACGGACCGACCGTAATACCGGTGTCATCCGGTGAGGTCAGATCAATGCTGGTATCTTGGAAGATGATCTCACCGCCGGTCGTAGAGTTTTTGGGAGCCGTGGCGTATACCGCAGCGCCGCTGCCGTTCAGCGTCAGCTTGCCGCCGTTTGCGTTGTTGACGGTGACCTTGCCGTTGGTATAGAGCGGGAAGGACGCGTTGATCGTGCCGAAGCAGTTGCTCACATAGCTTGTTGTACTGGGAGCAAAGTTCAGGCCGAAGGAGTAGCTGCTCAGATTCATGGAAAACTCGGTGCCTTCAATATTTGCAGAAGCCTTTTCCAGCATATAAAGCCCTTGGCAGCATTTCTGCGCGTCGAGCTTACAGCCGCTGATCAACGTATACCCGCCTGCACAGATGAGGCTGGCGTAGCCCGCGTAATTGTTCGCGGAGTTGTCGGTCATGCTGAGCGTGACATTCCGGAGCGTCAATGCCCCAGTGGCGTTAATGCCAATGCGGGTAAAGCCGTTGACTGCCGTATATCTATTGTTGACGCTCGTGGAGTTGATGACGATCTTGTCGGTGTCCTTGTTGCCGCTTGCACCGGTGATCGTGGTGGCGGCTTGGAGCATGAAGGCAAAATTCGGCATCGCCGCTGCATAGTCGGTACCACCGTAAGCGCTGCTTTCCAGCAGGTTGATGGTCACCGTCCCCTTGATGCGGATGGTCAGGCCGGAAATGCCCCCGTTCCAGATAATGCCGTTTGCGTAGTGTGTGCTGACGGTCAGGTTATCCAGCGTCAGCGTTTTGGAGCCGGGGTCGTAGGTCGCGCTGCCCTTCTCTCCGTTGTAGGTGAGATTGTCGCTGTCGAACTGGAAATCGTTGATGTACAGCTCGTATTCCTCCGTTGCTGCGGCGCTCATTGGCAGACAGGATAGCAGCAGACAGAGAACGATCAGGATGCTGACAATGCGTTTTTTCATCAGGTGTCCTCCTTTTCATGGTGCGGTGCACGGGCAGCGGGCGAACCCTCTCCCGACGCGATGTGGCGGACGGGAAAACCGGTGCAAACGATGATTTGTGTTACAATCCAATTCTACATTGCCTTGCCGATTAAATCAAGTGCTTTGACGGTCTTTCTTAAAAAAATTATGGTCTGCCGCCTTACGCATGCGGCTTGACAAGCATGTCGTTGCTCATTATGATAAAAGGAAGGAAGGGGTGAGATCATGCTCTACGCGCTCTCGATCGAGCAGGCGCGCCGCCTGCCGGACGCGTTCTGTCGGGCGTGGTTTCCCAAACGTCTGGCGCGCGTCTATGCCCGCGAGGATGACGCGCTGCGCAGCCTTGCCGCAGGGGCGCTCGTGGCGGGGGTGCTGGGCGTGCATGAGGAAGAGATCACCTACGGCGCGCACGGCAAGCCGCTGATCGCCGGAAGGCACTTTAGTCTTTCCCACAGTGGAGAATATGCGCTCTTGGCAGTGGGTGACACACCGATCGGCACGGATATTGAAAAAATCGAGCCGCGCAGGGTGCGCACGTCCGAGCGGCTCTTTCAGCCCGAAGAGCTTCGGTGGCTGCGGGAGCGACCGGAGGAACGTTTCTTTTTCCTCTGGACGCTGAAGGAGAGCGTGCTTAAGATGCTCGGCTGCGGACTTTCCGTGCCGCTGCCGCGCTTTTCCGTGCTGCCGCTGCTGGAGGGCGGCTCGATCGTATATGGCGATACCGCCTGCTTCGGCGCCGTGACGGTGTTTGACAGCCACTGCACCGCTGTGTGCGCGCCGCGTCCGGTCGCGCCGCTGCTGCTGCGGCGGATGCGCACGGAGGAAATAACAAATCACGGTTGACCGCAAAGTCAACCGTGATTTGTTATTTCTGGCGAAACTCCGTCGGGAGACAGCCGTAGGCCTCCTTGAAGGCGGCGGTAAAGCGGCTCTGGCTCTCATAGCCAACCGCGCGCGCGACCGACGCGATGTCCGTCTGCCCGCCCTTGAGCAGGATCGCCGCCTGCTCCATCCGGTGCTGCTTCATGTGCGCGGCGATGGACATTCCATAGACGCGCTTAAATTCACGCTTGAGCGTCGTGGTGTTCATAAGGAAGATCCGCGCAAGCTCGTCGATGGTGATGCGCTGCGCAAGATGCTCGACCAGATAGGCGTGGACGCGGCGGATGATCTCCTCCCGAGACGCCTGAAGATCGGTCACCTTTTCCGGACAGGCGATCTGCATGACCTGCTCGATCATCTTGTGCAGCAGCTCGCTCTGCGCGTTTTCCGCCGCACAGTAATAGACCTCCTTGCCCGCGCGGCGGCTGACGATCAGACCACTGTCGCGCAGCGCACGCAGGTGATGCGACACCGCCGGGCTGGACATATCCATCATCGCCGCAATGTTCACAACGCACTGCTCGCAATGACACAAAAGCCAGAAAATGCGCAGGCGCGTGGCGTCCCCGAGCTGACGGAAGGTTTCGGCCAGCGTCTGAAAATTGTCCACCCGGCCAAGCAGCGCCTGCACGAGCGCCGGGCTGACCGCCTCGGCCCCATGCGTGTGCGGAAGCTGTATTTTCTCCATGCTTTCCCCATCCTCCTTCGCCCGAACCGAAAGGCTTTTCGCCTCTTTGGACGTCCGTTCGCCCCGGGCATTGACTTTCTCCGGATGGCGGTATTATACTGCCGTCAGAATGATTAAACAAGTGCTTAATCGAGAAATCGAGCGGGCCGAAAGGAGAATTTCTTCCATGAAAAAGACGTATAATATTGAAGTAGACTGCGCCAACTGCGCCAATCTAATGGAACAGGCCGCGAATAAGACGGAGGGCGTCGCCTCGGCGGTCGTGAACCTCATGACCCAGAAGATGATCGTCGAATTTGCCGACGGGCAGGACCCC
>USIH01000045.1 GCA_900554705.1 uncultured Eubacteriales bacterium | reverse complement strand
GACCGACGTGCTGCAAAACCGCCTGCACTGCTGCGGCGACGTCGGCGCGGACGCGCTGTTTGACGAGGCGGACACCGCGCGCCGCATCGAGCAGCAGTTCGGCCGCTCCCTTGCCGCGCTCGGCATCGCCGGAAAGGCGGAGGTCATCCGCAGCGCGGGCGCGCTGCTGCGCACGCTTTCGGAATTGCAGCGCGCGTCGATCTCCCATGTGCAATACTTTGAATTTTATACCGGCGGCCGCTATCTGGAAATGGATCTGACGGCGCGCCGCAACTTAGAGCTGACGGAAACGCTGCGCAGCGGCGAAAAGCGCGGCAGCCTGCTCGGCGTGCTGGACAAGGCTTCTACGGCGATGGGCAGCCGAATGCTGCGCGCATGGCTGGAGCGCCCGCTGCTCGACCCGAGCCAGATCCGTCTGCGGCAGGATGCCGTGGAGGAGCTGACCACGATGACCATCGGGCGCGACGAGCTGCGCCGTCTGCTGCGGCAGGTCTCCGATCTGGAGCGCGTGACCGCGCGCATCGTCACGGGCGCGGCCAACGGGCGCGACCTTGTCATGCTGCAAAACGGCTGCGCGCCGCTGCCCGCGCTGCGCGAGGCCTTCGCGGGCTGCAAAGCGCCGCTGTTTGACACCCTGCGCAAGGAGCTGGATGACCTGCGGGACATTCACGACCGCATCGCCGCGACGATCGCGGACGACCCCCCGTTTTCCCTGCGGGAGGGCGGCCTGATCCGCGCGGGCTATCACGAGGAGCTTGACCGGCTGCGCGACATTCTCAGCGGCGGCAAGGGCACCCTTGCGCGCATCGAGACGACGGAGCGCGAAAAGACGGGCATCAAGACGCTTCGCGTCGGCTATAACCGCGTCTTCGGCTACTACATCGAGGTTTCCAAGGGGCAGACCTCCATGGTGCCCGAGACCTACATCCGCCGGCAGACGCTTGCCACGGGCGAGCGCTACATCACGCCGGAGTTAAAGGAGCTGGAAAGCTCCATCCTCTCGGCAAAGGATCGCATCACGGCGCTGGAATACGACCTGTTTGTTCAGCTGCGCGACGAGCTGGCCGAGCAGACCGAGCGCATCCAGCGCACGGCGCGCGCCGTGGCGTATTTGGACGTGCTGAACTGTCTGGCGGAGCTGGCGGTGAAAAACCGTTACTGCAAGCCGGAGGTCGACCGTTCCGGCATCATCGACATCCGCGACGGCAGACACCCCGTCGTTGAGCAGATGCTGAAGGACGCGCTGTTCGTGCCGAACGACACCTATATGGACGAAAACAACGACCGCGCGCTCATCATCACCGGTCCGAACATGGCGGGCAAATCTACCTATATGCGGCAGGTCGCCCTGATCGTGCTCTTGGCGCAGATGGGTTCGTTCGTCCCCGCGCGCAGCGCGCGCGTCGGCGTCGTCGACCGCATTTTCACCCGCATCGGCGCGTCGGACGATCTGTCCGGCGGGCAGTCCACCTTCATGGTGGAAATGTCGGAGGTTGCGGAGATCCTTTCGCACGCGACCGCGCACAGCCTGATCCTGCTCGACGAGATCGGCCGCGGCACCTCCACCTTCGACGGCATGGCCATCGCACGCGCCGTTTTGGAGTATACCGCCGACCGCAAGCGGCTGGGCGCAAAAACGCTCTTTGCCACCCATTACCATGAGCTTACCACCGCGCAGCGCGAACTGTCCGGTGTGAAAAACTACAACATCGCCGTGAAAAAGCGCGGCGATGAGATCGTCTTCCTCCGCAAGATCGTTGCGGGCGCTGCCGACGACTCCTACGGCGTCGAGGTCGCGGCGCTGGCGGGGCTGCCGCAGCCGGTCATCGACCGCGCCAAGCGGATCCTGCATTCGCTCGAGCAGGGCGCGCCCGCGCCCGCGCCCGCCGCGCCGAAGTCCGTTGCCGCGCAGGAAGCGCCGCAGGAGGATCTTCTGCGCTGCGCCATGCGCGGCCTCACGGTGGAGACGATGACGCCCATTGAGGCGATGAACGCGCTTTATGAGCTGAAAAAGCTCCTGTGACCAAAGGCAGGTGAGGCACAATGCCGAAAATCGAACAACTTTCGCCCCATGTGGCGGATCTGATCGCCGCCGGTGAGGTGGTCGAGCGCCCCGCCAGCGCCGCAAAGGAGCTGGTGGAAAACGCGATCGACGCCGGAGCGACGCACATCACCGTAGAGCTTAAGGACGGCGGCATGACCTTCCTGCGCGTCACGGACGACGGCTGCGGCATGAGCGCGCAGGACGCGCCGGTGGCCTTCTTGCGGCACGCCACGAGCAAGCTGCACAAGGCGCAGGATCTCGAAGCCATTTCCACGCTGGGCTTTCGCGGCGAAGCGCTCGCCGCCATTTCCGCCGTGTCGCGCATCGACCTGCTGACCAAGACCGCCGAGGCGAGCATGGGCGTCGGCCTGCATTTGGAGGCGGGCGTCGTGAAGGAGAGCGGCAGCGCGGGCTGCCCCGACGGAACGACGATCATCGTCCGCGACCTGTTTTACAACACCCCCGCGCGCATGAAATTCATGCGCCGCGACAGCGTGGAGGGCGCCGCCGCCGTTTCCGCCGTCGGCCGCCTTGCGCTGGCGCATCCGGAGGTCGCGCTGCGCGTCCTTGCCGACGGGCAGGAGCAGTTTCAGACCTCCGGCGATGGCAAGCTCTACAGCGCGATCTACTCCATTCTCGGCAGGCAGTTTGCAAGCGACCTTGTCGCCGTGGACAGCCACTGGGACGCCTACCGGCTGACGGGCTTTGTCAGCCGTCCCACCGCGACGCGCGGCAATCGCGCAAATCAGTTGTTTTTCGTCAACGGGCGCAACATCCGCTCCAAGACCATGAGCGCTGCGCTGGAGGAAGCGTACCGCAACCAGCTCATGACGGGTCGCTTTCCCTCCTGTGTCTTGCAGCTGACGCTGCCGGAAAAGCTCGTAGACGTCAATGTCCATCCGGCCAAGACGGAAATTCGATTCATCAACGAGCGCGACCTGTTTGACTGCGTGCACTACGGCGTGCAGGGCGCGCTGGAGCGCACCGACGGCAAGGTGACCATGCGCCTGCCCTCCGAGCGCCCCTCTGCGGCCACGGCGCAGCCCACGCTGCACGGCAAGACGCCCGCCATGCGCGCGGCGGATTTTCGGGCGCTCTCGCAGCTCATGTCCACCCCTGCCGCACCGGATCTCCGCTCCGCCGCGCAAGTTGCGCAGAGCCGCCCCGACGAACCTCCCGCCACCCCGCGCGCAGCGCAGCGGCAGGCAGTTTCTCCCACGCCTCCGCCGCAGGCAAAGCCCGCAGCGCCCGAAAAAGCACCTGCCGCAGAAACGGTGCCGCCGGCACCCGAAAAAGCGCCCGCTGCGCCCGTGCAGCCGGTCGAAGCGCCCGCCGATGTGCCGCAGGATACCCCCGTACAGCAGCAAACGCTTCTGCCCGACGCGCCCGACTGGCGCGTGATCGGCGAAGCGCTCAACACCTATATCCTTGTCGAGCAGGGCAAGTCCCTGCTGCTGATCGACAAGCACGCCGCCCACGAGCGGCTGCTCTTTGAAAAATTCCGCAGCACCCCCGAGCCGGTCACGGCGCAGCTATTGCTGACGCCACTGCTCTGGCAGCCCGAGCGGGAGGAGGCGGCGCTGCTGCTCAGCGAGCGCGCGCTGCTACAGGCGTGCGGCTTTGCGCTGGAGGACTACGGCGACGGGATGCTGGCCATCGGGCAGATCCCCGCGCAGCTTTCGCAGGACGATGCCATTGTCACGCTCGGCCGCCTTGCCTCCGATCTGCGCGCGGGCAAGCGCGCCGACCGCACCGCGCTGCGCGACACGCTGCTGCACACCGTCGCCTGCAAGGCCGCCGTGAAGGGCGGCAGACCGACCGACGCGCTGGAAGACGAGGCGCTGGTTCGTGAGGTGCTGACGCGCGAGGATCTCAAATACTGCCCGCACGGCCGCCCCATCTGTCTGCGGCTGACGCAGGCACAGCTTGAAAAGCAATTTAAGAGGACGTAACGCAATGGAACGTCTCATTTTTATCGTCGGCCCGACCGCCTCCGGAAAGACGGCGCTTTCCGTCGCTCTGGCGCAGCGGCTCGACGCCGAGATCGTATCGTGCGACTCCATGCAGCTCTATCGGGGCATGGACATCGGCACGGCCAAGCCGACGCCGGAGGAAATGGGCGGCATCGTGCACCATATGCTCTCCGTGCTCGATCCGCGCGAGAGCTGTTCGGTCAGCCGCTACTGCGCCATGGCAGAGCCGTGCGTGCAGGACATTCTTGCGCGCGGCAAGGTCGCCATCGTCACCGGCGGCACCGGCCTTTACGCCGACGCGCTGGAGAGCGGACGCCCCTTCGCGCCCTGTCCGCAGACCGGACGGCGCGAGGAGCTGACGGCCTTCGTGCGCAGCGAAGGGATCGGCGCGCTGCTGGAGCGCCTGCGCGCCGTCGACCCCTGTGCCGCGCAGAGCCTCTCTCCCTCCGACGAAAAGCGCATCGTCCGCGCCATGGAGGTCTATCTGGAGACGGGGCAGACGATCACCGAGCACAACGCGCGGACGTGCGCGCTGCCCGCCAAGCACCACCCGCTGCGGATCGGCTTAGATTATGTAAACCGCTCCGCGCTCTACCGCCGCATCGACCGCCGCGTGGACGAGATGTTCGCGCGCGGGCTGTTCGATGAGGTGCGCGCGCTGCTGGAGAGCGGCGTGCCTGCCGACGCCACGGCAATGCAGGCCATCGGCTACAAGGAGCTTGTCGCCTGCCTGCGCGGCGAGGAGACGCAGGAGGAGGCGTCGGCGCGCCTGAAGCAGTCCTCGCGCCGCTACGCCAAGCGGCAGCGCACTTGGTTTTACCGCAACGAGCAGACGCACTGGCTGCTCCTGCCGGACGAGCCGTCGCCCGAGACGGTGCTGGAGCAGGCGCTGCCCCTGTGCCGCGCATTTCTCGAAACGACCTGAAAACGGGAGGAATTTCCTTGGATCACGAACATTTGCATGACCATTCCCATCCGCATGAGCATTCTCATCCGCATATCCACGCCAACAAGCAGGCCGTTTCCAACCGGCTCGCGCGCGCCATCGGCCACTTGGAGAAGGTTCGGCGCATGGTGGAAAACGACGAGGACTGCTCCGCCGTGCTCATCCAGCTTGCCGCCGTGCGCGCCGCGCTGGAGAGCACCGGAAAAGTCATTTTACAGGAACATTTGCGCCATTGCATCGTCGACGCCGTGGAGGAGGGCGACACCGCCGCCATTGCCGACCTTTGCGAGGCGATCGACAAATTTATGAAGTAGGAAACGATTATGACCGATCTGAGCCACATCCGCAATTTTTCCATCGTCGCCCACATCGACCACGGCAAATCCACGCTGGCAGACCGTCTGCTGGAGGAGTGCAACGCCGTGGATCGTCGTGAGATGGAGGACCAGATCCTCGACTCCATGGAGTTGGAGCGGGAGCGCGGCATCACCATCAAAGCGCGGGCGGTAAAACTCAACTATCACGCCGACGACGGCGAAGACTACGTGCTCAACCTCATCGACACGCCGGGTCACGTGGACTTTAACTATGAGGTCTCGCGCTCGCTCGCGGCCTGCGAAGGCGCCGTGCTGGTGGTAGACGCCTCGCAGGGCATCGAGGCGCAGACGCTCGCAAACACCTACCTTGCCGTGGACGCCGGACTGGAGGTCGTGCCGGTCATCAACAAGATCGACCTGCCCGCCGCCCGTCCGGAGGAGGTCAAGCAGGAGATTGAGGATGTCATCGGCCTGCCCGCCATGGACGCGCCGGAGATCTCCGCGAAAAACGGCGTCAACATCCACGCCGTGCTGGAGGCGATCGTTGCGGGCGTTCCCGCGCCGCAGGGCGACCGCGAAGCGCCCCTGCAAGCGCTGATCTTCGACAGCCAGTACGACTCCTACCGCGGCGTCATCGTCTACCTTCGCGTCAAGAACGGCGTGATCCGCACCGGAATGGACGTGCGCATGATGGCCACGGGTGCGCAGTATCGCGTGGTGGAGGTCGGCACGCTCACCCCCTTGGGCATGAACCCGACCGACGCGCTCGGCGCGGGTGAGGTCGGATACCTGACCGCCTCGATCAAGACCGTCGCCGACACCCGCGTGGGCGACACGGTGACGGGCGCGGAGACGCCCTGCGCCGAGCCGCTTCCGGGCTACAAGACGGTGCAGCCGATGGTCTACTCCGGCATCTATCCCGCCGACGGCAGCAAATACGGCGACCTGCGCGACGCGCTGGAAAAGCTCAAGCTCAACGACGCCTCCATGAGCTATGCGCAGGAAAACTCCATCGCGCTGGGCTTTGGCTTCCGCTGCGGCTTCTTGGGGCTTTTGCACATGGAGATCATCATGGAGCGGCTGGAGCGCGAATACAACCTCGACCTGATCACCACTGCGCCCAACGTCGTCTACCGCGTCACGAAGACCAACGGCGAGACCGTGGAGATCTACACGCCGCTGAACTATCCGGATCCGGCGGACATCGCCTCCTGTCAGGAGCCGTTCGTGCGCGCGAGCATCATCACGCCGCCGGAGTATGTCGGCAACATCATGGATCTGTGCCAGCAGCGGCGCGGCGAATACCGCGACATGACGTATCTGGACAAGCGCCGCGTGGAGCTGCGTTATTTCTTGCCGCTCAATGAGATCATCTATGACTTTTTCGACGCGCTGAAGTCGCGCACGCGCGGCTACGGCTCTCTGGACTACGAAATGGACGGCTACCGCGACAGCAAGCTCGTCAAGCTCGACATCCTCCTCAACGGCGAGATCGTCGATGCGCTCTCCTTCATTCTCTTTGCCGACAACGCTTACGCACGCGCGCGCAAGATCTGCGAAAAGCTCAAGGAGAACATCCCGCGTCAGATGTTTGAGATCCCCGTGCAGGCGGCCATCGGCGGCAAGATCATTGCCCGCGAGACCATCAAGGCGCTGCGCAAGGACGTGCTTGCCAAGTGCTACGGCGGCGACATCACGCGAAAGAAGAAGCTGCTGGAAAAGCAGAAGGAAGGCAAAAAGCGAATGCGTACCTTCGGCACCGTCTCCGTCCCCTCCGAGGCGTTCATGGCCGTGCTGAAGATGGATCAATGAGATGAAACACATCACCATATACACCGACGGCGCCTGCTCCGGCAATCCCGGCCCGGGCGGCTGGGGCGCGATTTTAGAGTGGAACGGGCTGGAAAAGGAGCTGTCCGGCGGCGCTGCCGACACCACCAACAACCGCATGGAGCTGAGCGGCGTGATCTTTGCGCTGCAGGCGCTGCGCGAGCCGTGCGCCGTCGACCTTTACACCGACTCGAAGTATGTCTTTGACGCGGTGGACAAGCGCTGGGTCTACGGCTGGCGCGCGAAAGGCTGGATCAAGGCGGACAAAAAGCCCGCGCTCAACGTGGATCTGTGGCAGACGCTTCTGCCGCTGCTGGAAACGCATCAGGTCACGTGGCACTGGGTCAAGGGTCACGCCTCGAACGAAAAGAACAACCGCTGCGACCGTCTGGCCGTCGCCCGCGCGAAGCAGTTCGCCGCCGGCGAATAAGGAGGAACTTTATGTTTTACGCAATTTTGGCCGGTTTTTCCGCGCTGATCGTCGGGCTGGATCAGCTCACCAAATGGCTGACCGTCCGCAACATCCCGTTTCTGCAAAACATCGACGGCGCGCAGGGCAATTTTCTCTTCTACCTGACGCACACGGAGAATACCGGTGCCGCATGGTCGATGCTGGAGGGAAAAACATGGCTCTTCACGCTCGTGATGCTGGTTTTTCTGGTCACGGTCGTGGCGCTGGTCTGGAAAAAGGTGCTGACAAAGCCGTTTGAGCTGTGGTGCGTTGCCGCCATCGTCGGCGGCGGCATCGGCAACCTGATCGACCGCCTTGTGCGCGGCAGCGTGACGGATATGATCGGCTTTTCCTTCTGGAAAGCCTTCCCGATCTTCAACGTCGCCGACTGCTTTATCACCGTCGGCTGCGCCGCCCTGCTGCTCTACGTGCTGTTCTTCGACAGGAGCAAGGCCTGACAACGGAGGGGCGCTGGCAGCCGTCAGGTTGACTGAGGGGTTGTCCGACAGCCGCTTGGCGGGTATCTTTTTGCATTTCGTCATTACAGCCAAAGAACCCTTTGACTTCGGAGCTTTTTTGTGATATAATCCAATTTATGGAGGTAGTACCCATGCTTGTAACGGCGCAGGAGAGCGGCGAGCGGATCGACCGCTTTCTTGCAGACGCACTGCCCGCGCTTTCGCGCAGCGCCCTTGCGCGCCTGCTCGAACAGGGAAACGTCACCTGCGGCGGCGCTCCCGTGCGCAAGAGCGACCGTGTTGTCGCGGGCGCCTGCTATGACGTGACCGTGCCGCCGGTTCGCCCGACGGAGCTGCTTGCTCAGCCGCTTGCGCTCGACGTGCGCTACGAGGACGACGACGTTCTTGTCGTCAACAAGCCGCGCGGCATGGTCGTCCATCCGTCCGCCGGCCACACCGACGGCACGCTCGTCAACGCGCTGCTGCACCACTGCGGCGACGCTCTGTCCGGCATCGGCGGTGAAAAACGCCCGGGCATTGTCCATCGCATCGACCGCGACACCACGGGGCTTCTGATCGTGGCAAAGAACGATTTTGCCCACGCAGCACTCTCCGCGCAGCTCAAGGATCACACCCTGCACCGCGTCTATGAGTGCATCGTGCACGGCGGCTTCCGCGAGGAGAGCGGAACGGTGGACGCGCCGATCGGACGCCACCCGACCGACCGCAAGAAAATGGCGGTCACGGAGAAAAACAGCCGCAGCGCCGTGACGCATTGGCAGGTGCTCGAGCGGCTCGGGCCTTACACCTACCTGCGCTGCCGTCTGGAGACCGGACGGACGCACCAGATCCGCGTTCACATGGCCTACCTGCGCCACCCCATCGCGGGCGACCCCGTCTACGGCGTCAAAAAGCCGGAGCTGGGACTGAGCGGGCAGTGCCTGCACGCGCGGGAGCTTACCTTTCTGCACCCGCGGACGGGGCTTCCCGTCACCGTCACCTGCCCGCTTCCGGCGGAGTTTGTGGCGGCACTGGAGCGGCTGCGCCGCGAAATGAAATGATTGTTTTGGAGGAATTGATTATGACAGCCTATGAAAAGCTCTGCAAATGTCTCGCCTGCGTGCGGGAAAAGACGGATTTTGAGCCGGAGGTCGCGCTGATCCTCGGCTCCGGCCTCGGCGCGCTTGCCGACGAGATCAAGCCCGTGGCCACCGTGGACTATCACGACATCGAGGGCTTCCCCGTGTCCACCGTCGCCGGCCATCGCGGCCGCTTCGTCTTCGGTTACTTCGGCAAGACCCGCGTGGTCATCATGCAGGGTCGCGTACACTATTACGAGGGCTACTCGATCGAAGACGTGCTCCTGCCCACCCGTCTGATGCGTCTGATGGGCGCAAAGGTCCTCTTCCTGACCAACGCCGCGGGCGGCATCAACAAGGGCTTCCGCGCGGGCGATTTCATGCTCCTGACCGACCATATCATGTCCTTCTTCCCCAACCCGCTCATCGGCGCGAACATCGAAGAGCTTGGCCCGCGCTTCCCCGACATGAGCGAGGTCTACGACGCCGATCTGCGCGTCAAGATCCTCCAGACCGCGCAGGCGCAGGGGATCGCTCTGAAGCAGGGCGTCTACTGCCAGCTCACCGGCCCCACCTATGAGACCCCCGCCGAGATCCGTATGCTCGGCCTTGCCGGTGCGGACGCCGTGGGAATGTCCACCGCCTGCGAGGCAGCCGCCGGACGCCATTGCGGAATGCGCGTGTGCGGCATTTCCTGCATCACGAACCTTGCCGCCGGTATCTCTCCCGTGCCTCTGAGCCATCAGGAGGTCTTTGACACGGCGAACCGTGTCGCGCCCGACTTCCGCCGTCTGGTGCGCGAGAGCATCGTGGCCATCGGAGCGTCGCTGGAATGAAAGAAGTAACGCACGCGGTCAACGTCCGTCTGGGCGACGACCTTCGGAGCGTCGTCGCGCTGGATCAGACGCTGCTGCCCAACGAGACAAAGTATCTCACCCTGACGCGCCGCGAGGATATGTGGGAGGCGATCTATGCCCTGCGTGTGCGCGGCGCGCCCTGCATCGGCATTTTTGCCGCCTACGCCGTCAGTGCGCTTGCCCGAGGTATCGAGCAGCCGGATTTTGACGGATTTTACGCAGAGCTGAAGGCGCTGTGCGAATATCTCAACTCCTCCCGCCCGACCGCCGTGAATTTAGGGCATATGCTGCGCCGCATGGAGCGCACCGCGCTGGAAAACCGCGCGCTGGAGCGTCCCGCCCTGCTCGACCGTCTGACGGCCGAGGCGCGTGCGATCCACGAGGAAGACATGGCCATGTGCCTGCGCATATCCGAATACGGTCTTTCTCTGCTCCACGCGGGAGACAATGTGCTCACGCACTGCAACGCAGGCCCGCTGGCCACCTCCCGCTACGGCACGGCGCAGGGGCCGTTCTTCCTCGCAAAGGAGCGGGGCGTCGACCTGCACGTCTGGGTCGACGAGACGCGGCCGCTGCTGCAAGGCGCGCGCCTGACGAGCTACGAGCTGACCCGCGCGGGCGTGAACTGCACGCTCATCTGCGACAACATGGCAAACGCCGTCATGCAGCAGGGCAAGGTGCAGGCCGTTTTCTTCGGCTGCGACCGCATCGCGCGCAACGGCGACGTCGCAAACAAGATCGGTTCGTCCGGCCTTGCGGTGCTGGCGCACTACTACGGCATTCCCGTCTATTCGCTCGGCCCGTCCACGACGATCGACTTTTCCTGCCCCGACGGCGCGCACATCCCCATCGAGCTGCGCAAGCCCGACGAGATCAAGACGCTGCACTATGCGCAGCCCATGGCCGCGCCCGACGTCAAGTGCTACAATCCCGCCTTCGACGTGACCGACCACACGCTGCTTGCCGGTATCGTCACGGAGCGCGGCATCGTGCGCCCGCCCTTTGAAGAAAACTTCCGCAAGCTCTTTCCGGAGGAGATGAAGTAAGTATGTATACCTCCGCAAACGAGGCAAAACAGGCGATCCTCGAAACCGGCCGCCGCCTCTGGCAGCGCGCCTTTGTCGCCGCGAACGACGGCAACATCTCCGCCCGCATGGCCGACGGCACGATCTGGGCGACGCCGACGGGCGTTTCGAAGGGCTTTATGACGGAGGATATGCTGATCCGCCTCACGCCGGACGGCGAGGTCGTCGAGGGCTCCTACCGTGTCTCAAGCGAGATCGCCATGCACCTTGCCGTCTATCGGGAGAACCCCGCGCTCGGCGGCGTCGTGCACTCCCATTCGCCCGCCGCGACCGCTTACGCGACGCTGGGGCGCGACTTCGACCTTGCCATTACGCTCGAAACCGCCGTGCAGCTCGGCGTCATCCCCTGCGCGCCCTACGCCGTGACCGGCTCGAAGGAGCTTGCGCGGGCAGCCTCGCGCTATTGCCGCGAATACAACGGATGCTTTTTGGAGCACCACGGCGCGGTCACATGGGGCAAAGACGTGACGCAGGCGCTCTATCGCACCGAATGTCTGGAGCATACGATCATTATGTACAGCCATATGCGCGCGCTGGGCGAGGTGCGGCTGCTGACCGAGCGTCAGCTCGACGATCTGCAAGCCGTGCGCGCCGCCTTCGGGATCACCACCGGCGGCCGCCCGCACGGAAGGGCATGATGCCGGCACCTGAATGAGGCGTCTCTTTATTAGAATAAAATCCCGCTGCGGGACGGCTCGCGGCGGGATTTTTGCATATTTATGTAAAAAGATTCGAATTTTATGTAGTTCATGGAATTTTGCGCAAGATTTAGGCAAAAAATGTTTGAAATCTGTTGATTTTTTCCCTTTTGTGTGATAAACTGTTTATGAGATTTTTGTTTTGTGAGGAGGCGTCTGTATGGCAATTCAGGTGCAAAGCGAGGTTCGCCCTCTGAAAAAAGTCCTTCTCAAGCGCCCCGGCTGCGAGCTGGAGCAGCTTGTTCCGAACGCTTTGGAGCGTTTGCTCTTTGACGATATTCCCTACCTGCGCGGCGCGCAGGCGGAGCATGACGCCTTTGCCGACATTTTGCGCGAGCAGGGCGTGGAGGTCTGCTACCTGACGGAGCTGGCCGCCCAGACCATCGCGCAGAGCGACAAGCTGCGCGAGCGGTTCGTCGCCGATTTTATCCGCATGAGCGGCTGCGTCGCGGAAAACTACCGCGAGGAGCTGACCGAGCTGCTGCTCTCGCTGCCGGACGCAAACACACTGATCGAAAAAACGATGACGGGCGTCCGCTTTGACGAGCTGCCGCACCACGAGAACCGTTCGCTGGCCGCGCTGCGCTCCGACCGCGCGCATTTCGTGCTCGATCCCATCCCGAACCTCTACTTCACGCGCGACCCCTTTGCCTCCATCGGGCGCGGCGTCTCGCTGCATCATATGTATTCCGTCACCCGCAACCGCGAAACGGTCTACAGCAAGTTCATCCTGAACCACCATCCGGACTATGCCGGTCAGGTGCCGTTTTACTACACGCCCGACGAGCCGTTCTGCTTAGAGGGCGGCGACATTCTGAACCTCAGCGCCGAGACGCTGGCCGTCGGCATTTCGCAGCGCACCATGCCGGAGGCGATCGAGCGGCTGGCGCAGCACATCTTCCGCGACGAGAACGCCGCCATCCGGCGCGTTCTTGCCTTCGACATCCCCAGCACGCGCGCCTTTATGCATCTGGACACCGTTCTGACGCAGATCGACGAGGACTGCTTCCTTGTCCATCCGAGCATTCTCGACTCCTTGCAGGTGTACGAGCTGACACCCTCAAAGAACGGTCAGCCGCGCGCGCGCCGTCTGGACGACACGCCGGAGCGGATCTTAGCCGGTGCCGTCGGCGTCGACCATGTCCGCCTGCTGCGCTGCGGCGGCGGCGATCAGATCGCGGCGCAGCGCGAGCAGTGGAACGACGGCTCCAACGCGCTGTGCATCCGCCCGGGCACGATCATCGCCTACGACCGCAACTATGTGACAAACGCGCTTTTGGAAGCGGAGGGCATCGAGGTGCTGCGCATCCCCAGCGGCGAGCTTTCGCGCGGCCGCGGCGGCCCGCGCTGCATGAGTATGCCGCTTTGGAGGGCGTAAGAAATGGCATTTTCTCCCGAGACTATGGACTTCCTGTGGGGCATCCGCTTTAATAATGAGCGGGGTTGGTTTATGGAGCACAAGGACGACTATATCAGCACTTTCCTTACGCCCACCAAAGCGCTGGGCGAGCAGGTATATGATGCGGTGCATGCCCTGCTGCCGGATGAGCCGCTGATCTTAAAGGTTTCCCGCATTTACCGGGATGCCCGGCGGCTTTTTGGCCGGGGACCGTATAAGGATCACCTGTGGTGGTGCATCCGCACCGGCGACAAGGACTGGACGGGCCGCCCCACCTTCTGGTTTGAGCTGGGGCCGGATTATTACAGCTTCGGGCTGGGCTTCTGGTCG
>USIH01000044.1 GCA_900554705.1 uncultured Eubacteriales bacterium | reverse complement strand
GCTCGCAACCGTCTCCCTCGTCAGAGGGAGCTTGGGTGCGGCGGAAACTTTATGAGTCTTGATAAGTCTTGACCGCTGTCATGCACCGGCAAGCGGTATGCCCGCATCCGTAAAGCGCTTTTGGTCTTTACTTCCCGTTTGGCTCCGGCCGGTAGCGCAGGTCGGCGGACAGCAGCTTCGCCTGCGCGACGGTCAGCTCGACGGCGCGGCGAAATTCCACGCTGTCGATCCGGCGGAAGAGGCCGACGACGCCGAGGGCGTACTTGACCGCGCCGGTATAGTCGCAGACCGGTGCGGCGACGGTGCGCAGGCCGATCTTATATTCTCCGTCCTCCACGGCGTAGCCCTGCGTGCGGATCCGCTCAAGCTGCGCAAGGAAGCGCTCCGGATCGGTCAGGGTATGGGGCGTGAACTGCGCCATCCCGTAGCGCTTGAGCAGGCGCAGCACCTGCGCGTCGCTCAGCGTGCTGAGCAGGAGCTTGCCCTGCGCCGTGGCGTGCAGCGGCAGACGCGTTCCGACCTCCGGAAAGATCTGATAGCCGCTGCCGCTGTGCGGCGTGCAGCGGTCAAAGGAGATCACATAGCCGTTTTCCATAAGGGAGATAAAGGCGCTCGCGCCGAGCTTTTCGGCCAGATGCTCCAGCCGCGGGCGCGCCAGCGCGGCGGCGTCCCACGAGGCGGCGGCGGCGCAGCCGTATTCGTAAAGGCGCGCGCCGAGATAGTACCGCCCGCTCTCCTCCTGCATGACCACGCCGTATTCGCGCAGGGTGGCAAGCAGGCTGTGCACCGTGCTCTTGGGGTACTGCGTCGCCTCGGCCAGCTGCTGGAGGCTCATGGGCTTGCGCCACGCGAAAAACAGCTCCAGCAGCTCCATCGCCTTTCCGACCGAGCGGATCTCGCCCTTGGGTTCTTTCATAGCGTATTCTCCTTTCGCTGCGGCAGCGGCCGGAAATCCGGCCTGCGCGGCATCCGCCCGGGCGCGTTCCGATCCGGCTCGGGCGGGATCGGGAAGAGCTGCGGATATTCCTCGCTGTAGTATTTTCGGTTGTTTTCGATCAGCTCCTGCAGCGTGACAGGCCTGTAGAAATTGATGTCCGTTCCGGCGTTGAGCACGCGGGGCAGCGTCTTGAGGATCTCGTAGGCATGGTTGCGCCGGTTGTGGATGTGGCCGTGGATCATATAGCCGCCCTTTTCGTGCAGGATCGGGTAGTGGCACAGGAGGATGTGACAGTCCCCGTCGTCGATCTCCAAAAAATCGGTGACGCTCCGGCAGTAGTCCAGCAGGCGCTCCGCGTTGCGCAGTCCCGTGTCGTGGTTGCCGCGGATCAGGTGGAGCGTGCCGTTCAGGCGCGAAAGATACTGCGTCGGCGCCTCGCCGCCGTTGTAGGAAAAGTCCCCGACGATGTAGACCGTGTCGTCCCTGCCGACGCGCGCGTTCCAGTTGTCGATGAGCACCCGATCCATCTGCTCGACGCTCGCAAACGGGCGCGCCGTGTCGTGCAGGATGGGGAAATAGCCAAGGTGCAGATCCGCCGTGTAGAAGATCATGCCAAGCGCCCCTTTCCGCGCCGCATTCTCCGGCGCTCCCATTTTAACATACCAGTCGGCGCGGGAAAATGCAAGAAAAAATCGCTTGCTTTTTCGTAGGGCGCATTGTATCATAGAATTGATTTCCGGAGATGCCGAACCTAAAGCGGTCCGCCAAGGGTCGGCATCCGGTACCGTCGGTACAAAGGGTCGCGCCGGAAACAGTGCGGCCTTCCGTGTTTTGAGAAGGAAGTCTGTGATTTTACTATGGTGGAAGTATGCTCACGGATAACCTCTGGTTATCCGTGCTTTTTTTGAACGGAGGCATTCCATGAAACGAACGCTCGCCCTGCTGCTCAGCCTTGCGCTGCTCCTCCTGTGCGCCTGCCGCGCCGCGCCGTCCTACGACCCGCTGAAGGGTGCGGACACGACGGTGTTCTCCGACGACTGCGGGCGCGACGTGACCGTTCCGGCGGAGATCACGCGCGTGGCGGCCAGCGGCTCCACGGCGCAGATGATCCTCATGACGCTCGCGCCGGAGCTTCTTGTGGGGCTTGCCAGCAGCCCCAGCACGGCGCAGATGCCGTATTTTCCGGAGCAGATGTGGACGCTTCCCACCTTCGGGCAGTTCTACGGCAGCAAGGCGAACCTGAACATGGAATCGCTCATCGCCGCCCGCCCGCAGATCATCATCGACCTCGGCGACGCCAAGGAGAGCATCGCGGACGATATGCGCGGCATTCAGAAGCAGACGGGCATCCCGACGGTCTTCATCGAGGCGACGCTGGAAAAAATGCCCGAGGCCTACCGCAAGCTCGGCGTCCTGCTGGGGCGCGAGGAGCAGGCGGAGGAATTGGCCTCTTATATTGAGGAGACGCTGCGCATGGCGGAGCGGAACGTCGCGCGCATCCCGCTTGCCGAGCGCAAGCGCGTCCTGTTCGGCACCGGCTCGACCGGCCTTGCCTGCAATGCCGAAGGCTCCGTGCAGGCCGACATCCTTGCCGTCGTCGGCGCGGTCAACGCGATCCAAAGCGACGAGATCAGCAACCGCAACGGCGGCACCACGGTCAATTTGGAGCAGGTCTATCTCTGCGACCCCGACGTGATCCTCCTGTCGGCGGGCGGTCCCTACGACACGCTTGCCCGAAGCGAATGGTCGGAGCTGACCGCCGTGAAGAACGGCGCGTATTACGAGATCCCGAACCTTCCCTACGACTGGATGTCCTCGCCGCCGTCGGTCAACCGCGTGCTGGGCATCTACTGGCTGGGAAACCTCCTGTACCCGGAGCTGTTTGACTACGACATGGTGCAGCAGGCGCAGCGCTTCTATGCGCTGTTCTGGCACTATTCGCTCTCGGAAGAAGAGGCGCGGGAGATGCTCTCGCGCTCGACCCTGAAGTCCTGAAAGGAGCTGCGATATGAAACGGTTCCTCGCGCTGTGCCTGCTGCTGCTTTTGTGCCTGATACCGCCGCGCGCCCGTGCGGCCGGCACCGTGACGGATACGCTGACCGTCAAGGTCGGCTACTTCGGCATGGAAACGGAGCGGTATGTGCAGGTCGGCTCCTACCACTGGAGCGAGCTTTATAACGCCCTGCCCCTCTATCAAAACGCCTATTCCTTCTTCCGCAGCGGGACGGACGGCGACTACCGCACGGTGATCGACTCGGCCTATGGCTTTTACCTGACCGATCTGCTCGACTACGCCGGTGTTTACAGCGGCGACGTGCAGAGCATCGCCTTCTACACGCAGGATCAGGACGTGGGCTTTTTCACCTCCTTCACCGCCGCCGATCTGTTTTACACGGAGCGCTACTATTTTAATGACCTTGCCGCGCACATCCGCCCCGTATATGACGAGGCGGGCAATTTTGTCGAGTATAACGCGGACGAAGCGTGGGGCGACTGCCGGACGGTGCAGCCGATGCTGGCCTTGGAGGACAGCTGGGTGAGCTATGAGATCGGCACGGAGCACACCGCGCCGAACTACGCCTCGCTCGGCACGGGCAACCGCTTCCGCCTGCTCTTCGGGCAGTCCTATCCGATGGAGTGCCGCACGAACCAGAGCGCGAAATATACGCACACGCTCTACATCACGCTGCAAGGCGCGCCGAAGGTGTGCGACGAGCTGCCGGAGTTTGACGGCGAGATCGGCTCGCACAGCGTCGCCTTCCGCGTCTCCGTGGGGCAGCAGGCGCTGCGCGACGCGCTGGCGCAGTTTTTGAACATTTCCTCGTCGGACAGCTCCGTTTTGGAGATCACGGGCATTACGGTGACGCCGGATGCGGAGTTTTCCGACCTTGCCACGGTGACGCTCACCTACACGGTGCACACCGAGGGCAGCGCGGAGCTGTCGTTCCTCTTCGGCGGCGCGGCGATGGCGGAGCGCACGGAGGTGCGCACGCATGATCCCGCGCCCACCGAACCGACGGAGCCGACGGAGCCGCCGACCGCGCAGCCGACGGGCGACACCGGCAGCGGCACGAACGGCGGCGAACCGTCGCCCACCGAGCCGACCGAAGCCCCCGTGGGGCCGAGCGGCCCGACGCAGAACGGCAGGCCGGAGCCGCCGGAGCCGCCGGAGCCGACCGAACCGACGGAGCCGACCGAGGAGCCGGTTCGTATGTATGCCCTGAGCGACGCGCTGGCCGCGCAGCTTGCCGGCGGCAGGCAGGACGACGCGCAGACCGGCGGCGACGGCAGCGCGGCGGCCGTGTCGCACCCCGTGACCCGGCTTACCGTGCCGCAGGAGGATGACGGCCGCCTGCTGCTTCTGACCGGCGCGGGAGCGCTCGCGCTGGCCGTTCTTGGCGCGCTGAGCGCGCTGCGCTACTATTCCAATGGGAGGAAAGAGAAATGACTTCCGTGTTTCATGACGTTCTGCGCGCCGTCGCGCGCGCGATGGAGCTCCCCGACGTGATCTTCCTTGTCCTTGTGCTGGCCTTTGCCGCGTTTTCCGTCGGCTGGCTCCTGTGCGAGTATTTCACGGAGCGGCGGCATATGAAGCAGGCGCTTCCCCCGCTGCTCGACCGGCTGCGCGCGCCGCAGACCGATCCGGAGGCGACGATCCGCGAAAGCCTGCTCAACCGGCGGCAGAAGGCGATGCTCATCGAGCTGACGCGCCATCCCGAATTTACGGACGAGCTGCGCAGAAGCCTTGCCGAGAACCTGCTCGAGCATGAGCAGAGCCACTATGACCGCATCCTCAAGTGCACGGAGCTGGTCAGCAAGCTCGCGCCGATGTTCGGCCTGCTGGGCACGCTGATCCCGCTCGGCCCCGGCATCATCGCGCTGGGACAGGGCGACACGCACACCCTCTCGGTCTCCCTCCTGACCGCCTTCGACACCACCATCGCCGGTCTGTGCGCCGCGGCGGTGTGTCTGGTCGTGACCACGCTGCGCAAGCGCTGGTACAACGGCTACATGGCCGATCTGGAGACGCTGAGCGACTGCGTATGCGAAAGGGAAACGAAACGATGAGAAGAAGAAAGCACCGCTTCTCCGAGGAGAGCGTCGATCCGATGAACTACCTGTCCAACCTTTCCGACGCCATGCTCGTGCTTGCCGTGGGCATGATGCTCGCCCTGATCGTCCACTGGAACGTTGACCTTTCCGCGGGCGGCAAGGCCGAGCCGACGGACGGGCAGAGCAGGATCGACCGCGATCAGGCCGTCACCTTCACGCCCGAAGAGCTGGACATCGTCACCTCCGAGCCGCAGGATGCGGCGGACGGCATGGAAAAGCTCGGCGAGGTCTACTACGATGCCGCCACGGGCAAGTACTACATCATAGAAAACGGGAAATGATGAAACGATCACACCTCTATCGCCGCCGCTTTGCCGCGCTGACCGTCGTGTTTCTGCTTGTGCTGTTCCTTTCGGGGATGCTCGGGCGCTTTTCCGTTACGCCGAGAGAGCTGCTGCGGCTGCTCCTGTCCCGCTTTGTCCGCGTGGAGCCGAACTGGCGCGACGGGGCGCAGACCGTCGTCTTTCAGATCCGCCTGCCGCGCATCGCGGCGGCGGCGCTCGTCGGCGCGGCGCTCGCGGTCGCGGGCGTTTCCTATCAGGGGATGTTCCGCAACCCCATGGTCTCGCCGGACATCCTGGGCGCATCGACCGGCGCGGGCTTCGGCGCGGCGCTGGCCATCCTGCTCGGCGCGGGCTATTTCGGCATTTCGCTGACGGCCTTCTGCTTCGGCCTGCTGGCCGTGGCGGCGGCCTATCTGGTCAGCTGCCTGAGCCGCACGAACCAGACCGTCGCGCTCATTCTGGCGGGCATGATGATCTCCTCCCTGTTCTCCGCCGCGACCTCTTACGTGAAGCTCGTCGCCGACACGCAGCAGCAGCTTCCCGCCATCACCTACTGGCTCATGGGTAGCCTGTCGTCGATCAAGCCGCGCGACGTGCTCTTCCTCGTCCTTCCCGTCGCTCTGGGGCTTGTGCCGCTGCTCGTTTTGAGCTGGCGCATGAACCTGCTGACGCTCGGCGACGAGGAGGCGCGCTCCATGGGCGTCAACACCCGCCTGCTGCGTCTGGCGGTGATCGTCTGCGCGACGCTCCTGACCGCCGCCTCCGTGGCCGTCTCCGGCATGATCGGCTGGATCGGTCTGGTCATTCCGCACTTCTGCCGAATGCTCTTCGGCTACGACTATCGGCGGCTGCTGCCCGCTGCGGCGCTGTTCGGCGCGGCGTTTCTCGTCGTCGTGGACGACATTGCGCGCCTTGCCTACACCGGCGAGCTGCCGCTGGGCATCCTGACGGCCTTTGTCGGCGCGCCGATCTTCCTGTATCTGCTTCTGACGGGAGGTGGACGCCGTGGAAATTGAGGGGAAAGGCCTGTCGTTTTCCTACGGGAAGCATCCCGTGCTGCAGGATCTCAGCTTTGACGTGCCCAAGGGGACGCTGACCGCCCTGCTCGGCGCAAACGGCGCGGGCAAGAGCACGCTCTTTCGCTGCCTGCTCGGCTTTGTGACGCCGCAGAAGGGCGAGATCCTTCTGTCCGGACGGCCGCTGCGCACCTATGGCCGCCGCGAAATGGCGGCGAAGATCGCCTACATCCCGCAGTCCGCGGAGCCGATCTTCAACTATGACGTGCTCGACGCCGTCCTCATGGGGACGACCGGCACGCTGCACCTGCTCCAGCGCCCCGACGCGCGGCAGACGGAGGCGTCGCTGCGCGCGCTGCGGCAGCTGGGCATCGAGCATCTGGCGCAGCGCGGCATCGGGCGGATCTCCGGCGGAATGACCGGGAGAATGTCGATGATCATCCACGAGGGCTTGTTGCCGGACTGGCGGAACGCCTCAACGACTTCAAGACGCTTGACGATCTTCGCCTTTTTCTGGCCGGAAGCGGACTTCAGTTCCTCGCGAAGGTCGTGGGAGAGCTGCTCGCAGTCGATCTCCTCAAGCAGCTTCTTGATCGCCTCGGCGCCCATGCCCGCGTCAAAGTCGTCCTCATACTTTTCGCGCATATCGCGGTATTCTTTTTCGTTCAGGATCTGGCACTTACTCAGCGGCGCGTCGCCGGGGTCGGTGACGATGTAGCTGGCAAAATAGAGCACCTTTTCCAGAATGCGGGGGCTGATGTCCAGCAGCAGGCCCATACGGGAGGGGATGCCCTTGAAGTACCAAATGTGGCTACAGGGGGCTGCCAGCTCGATATGACCCATGCGCTCGCGGCGCACCTTGCTGCGCGTCACTTCAACGCCGCAGCGGTCGCAGATCTTGCCCTTGAAGCGGATCTTTTTGTACTTGCCGCAATGGCACTCCCAGTCCTTGGTCGGCCCGAAGATCTTCTCACAGAACAGGCCGTCGCGCTCGGGTTTGAGGGTGCGGTAGTTGATGGTCTCCGGCTTCTTGACCTCGCCGTAGGACCAGTCACGGATCATTTCCGGCGAAGCAATACCGATCTTAATTGAGCTGAATGTCTTGTTACTCATCGTATTACTCCTCCTCGTCCTCGACGTCGTCGCCGACATCGGAATAATCGTCCTCTTCTTCCCCTTCTTCGTCATCGTCCATGCCGATGATCTGAGAGATCGCGTTGACGTCGCTGTTCAGGCTGTCCGGATCAATGGCATAGCCCGAAGAGAGTACCTCGTTTTCGTCGGTCACGTAGGAATCGTTGCCGGCGGTGTAGATCGGCTCATCATCGTCCTCGTCGTCACGCAGCTCGATCTCGTCGCCGTGCTCGTCCAGAACGCGGACGTCCAAGCACAGAGACTGCAATTCCTTGACCAGAACCTTGAAGGACTCCGGCACGCCCGGCTTCGGGACGTTGTGTCCTTTGACGATCGCCTCGTAGGTCTTCACACGTCCCGTCACGTCGTCGGACTTGACGGTGAGGATCTCTTGCAGCGTATAGGCAGCGCCGTAAGCCTCCAGCGCCCAAACTTCCATTTCGCCGAAGCGCTGGCCGCCGAACTGCGCCTTGCCGCCGAGCGGCTGCTGGGTCACAAGGCTGTACGGACCGGTGGAGCGGGCATGGATCTTATCGTCGACCAGATGGTGCAGCTTGAGGAAGTAGGGATAGCCGACCGTGACCAGATTGTCAAACGGCTCGCCGGTGCGTCCGTCGTAGAGCACGGTCTTGCCGTCCTCGCGCAGACCCGCCAGCTTCAGCGTCTCGCGGATGTCCTTTTCGTTCGCGCCGTCGAAGATCGGCGTTGCCACCTTCCAGCCCAGCGCGTGCGCCGCGTAGCCCAGATGAACCTCCAGCACCTGACCGATGTTCATACGGGAAGGAACGCCCAACGGGTTCAGAACGATGTCCAGCGGCGTGCCGTCGGGCAGGAAGGGCATATCCTCCTCCGGCAGGATGCGGGAAACGACGCCCTTGTTGCCGTGGCGACCCGCCATCTTATCGCCGACGGAGATCTTTCTCTTCTGGGCGATGTAGACGCGGACGACCTTGTTCACGCCCGGCGACAGCTCGTCGCCGTTCTGGCGGGTGAAGACCTTGACGTCCACGATGATACCGGCCTCGCCGTGCGGCACCTTCAGAGAGGTGTCGCGCACCTCGCGCGCCTTTTCGCCGAAAATCGCGCGCAGCAGGCGCTCCTCGGCCGTCATCTCGGTCTCGCCCTTCGGGGTGACCTTGCCGACAAGGTAGTCGCCGGACTTGACCTCTGCGCCGATGCGGATCACGCCGTCCTCGTCCAGATCCTTGAGGGTATCCTCGCCGACATTGGGGATGTCGCGGGTGATCTCTTCCGGCCCGAGCTTGGTGTCGCGCGCCTCGGTCTCATACTCCTCGATGTGAATGGAGGTAAAGACGTCTTCGCGCGTCAGGCGCTCGTTGAGGAGGATCGCGTCTTCGTAGTTGTAGCCTTCCCACGTGACAAAACCGATCAGCACGTTCTTGCCCAGCGCGATCTCGCCCTGCGAGCAGGCAGGGCCGTCGGCGATGACCTGCTCATACTGCACGCGCTCGCCGACCGTAACGATCGGGCGCTGGTTGATGCAGGTGCCTTGGTTGGAGCGGGCGAACTTGGTCAGCTTGTAGTCCGTCACGATGCCGTCGTCATAGCGCACGGTAATCATGTCCGCGCTGACGCGGGTCACGATGCCGTCGCCCGACGCCTTGATGCAGACCTCGGAGTCCACGGCACACTTCCGCTCGATGCCGGTGGCAACGATCGGTGCCTCCGTGACCATGAGCGGCACGGCCTGCCGCTGCATATTCGCACCCATCAGTGCGCGGTTCGCGTCGTCGTTCTGGAGGAAGGGGATAAATGCCGTAGCGATGGAGGTCATCATCTTCGGCGAAACGTCGAGATAGTCGATCACTTCTCGGTCAACGGCGATGATCTCGTCGCGGTGACGGCAGGTAATGCGGGCATTGAGCAGATAGCCGTTCTCATCGACCGGCTCCTTGGCCTGCGCGATGTGGTAGTCGTCCTCGACATCGGCGGACATATACTCCACCTCATCGGTGATGCGGGAGGCGACGTACTTGCCGTTTTCGTCGTACTCGCGCACGACCTTGCGGTAAGGCGCTTCCACAAAGCCATACTCATTGATACGGGCATAGCTGGAAAGGTAGTTGATCAGGCCGATGTTCGGACCTTCCGGCGTCTCGATGGGGCACATACGGCCATAGTGGGTGTAGTGAATATCACGCACGTCGAAGGACGCCCGGTCACGGCTCAGACCGCCGGGGCCCAGAGCGGACAGACGGCGCTTGTGGGTCAGCTCGGCCAGAGGGTTATTCTGATCCATGAACTGCGACAGCGGGGAGGAGCCGAAGAACTCCTTAATGACCGCGGTGACAGGGCGGATGTTGATGAGGCTCTGCGGGGTCACGGTGTCCAGATCCTGCACGGTCATACGCTCGCGGATGACGCGCTCCAGACGGGTGAAGCCGACGCGGAACTGATTTTGCAGCAGCTCGCCGACGCAGCGCAGGCGGCGGTTGCCCAGATGGTCGATGTCGTCGGTGGTGCCGACGCCGACGATCACGCTCGTCAGGTAGTTGATGGACGCAAGGATGTCCTCGCGGGTGATATGCTTGGGGATCAGGTCGTCGCGGCGCTCCTCCAGCGCGTCCTTCCAGCCGTCGGCCGGAACGGTGTCGAGCATCTCAAACAGGACGCTGCGGCTGACGCGCTCATGGATGCCGTACTGCTTCGGGTCGAACTCCACGAAGTTCGCCATGTCGACCATGTAGTTCGAGAACATCTTATGGGGCTTGCCGTTTACGGTGATGACCGCCTCGCAGACGCCGCGCGCGGAAAGCTCCTTGGCGCGCTCACGGCTGAGCACTTCGCCGGGCATGGCAAGGATCTCGCCCGTGCGCGGATCGGCGACCGGCTCTGCAAGCTCCTGTCCGCTCAGGCGGCTCCAGAGGTCCATTTTCTTGTTGAACTTATAACGGCCGACCTTTGCCACATCGTAGCGGCGCGGGTCGAAGAAGAGGGCTTCCAGATAGCTCACGGCGCTGTCTACCGTAGGCGGCTCGCCCGGGCGCAGACGGCGGTACATCTCCAGAAGGCTTTCCTCGCGGGTCTTGCAGGTGTCCTTCTCGATGGTCGCGTGGAGGAATGCGTCCGTGCCGAACATCTCGGTGATCTGCGCGTTGGTCTCAACGCCAAGCGCGCGGATGAGCCACGTGACGGGCAGCTTGCGGTTCTTGTCGATGCGGACATAGATGCAGCTTTGCAGATCCGTCTCATACTCCAGCCATGCGCCGCGATACGGGATCACAGTGGAGGTATAAAGCGGCTTTCCGGTCTTATCCCGCTCAAAATCATAGTAGATTCCCGGCGAGCGGACCAGCTGGCTGACAATAACACGTTCTGCACCATTGATGATAAATGTTCCCTGTTCAGTCATCAGCGGAAATTCTCCCATAAAGATTTCCTGCTCCTTGATCTCGCCGGTTTCCGTATTGATCAGGCGGACGCTCACGCGAAGCGGTGCAGCATATTTGGAATCACGCTCCTTGCACTCCTCAACAGAATACTTAGAGTTATAATCCAGCTTGTAATCAAAAAATTCCAGCGCCAAATGCCCCGAATGATCCTTGATCGGAGAAATATCGTGAAATACTTCACGAAGTCCCTCATCCAAAAACCACTGATAGGACTTTTTCTGCACTTCAATCAAATTCGGCATTTCTAATACCTCATTGATTTTTGAGTAACTGAGTCTGGTGTTTTTACCCAATTGAATCTCATGCATCATTAAATCAATCACCTCATTCATATTTGTACCTAATAAATACGCTTCTCATTTTCTTTTGGAAATCTGCTCTTGATTTTTCCAGAAAGGTGTGCTATAATGTTGTTATTGCTACAGCAGACGAAAATAAGCCCATATTATTATCATTATACAATATTTGATTATATCACATCTTTTTCAGTCTGTCAACAGATATTCGAGGAAAATTTTAGATTTTTACACAGGAATGGAGATTGCTATGCCAAAATTTACAGTTAATCGTGATTTTATTCCAGTTTCATCCTATTTTGTGGAGCATTTAATGAAGGATGCAAACGGGATATTTGTGAAGGTGTATTTATATGCCTTAAATCTTGCCTGCCACGGTCAGTCGGTCAGTAATGCAGAGATTGCAAACGCTCTGAATATTTTAGAAAGCGACGTGCTGCAGGCATTTGCGCATTGGAATAGTGTGGGTGCGATTTCCGAATGCAATGACGTCATCACCTTTTGTCAGGGCGAAAACCAGGTAAAGGCCGATTTTTCAAAGCCGCAGACGCAAAACGGGGATCACCGGCCGGCATATGCCCCAAACGAAGCTCCGCTGGCAGTTTCCGAAAACCCGGCGCTTGCCGATTTAGTTGCCCTTTCACAGGAGCTTTTAGGAAAACCGCTTTCTCCAAACGAGCTGGAGACGCTGTATTGGTTCTATGACGGATTAAAATTTGCACCCGAGGTCATACTGATGCTTTTGGAGTACTGCGTCTCTAAGGACAAGCGTAATATAAACTATATTGAAAAGGTTGCAATTTCCTGGCACGAAAAAGGAATTAACAGCATGGACGCTGTGGAACAATATTTACAGAACGAGGAGCAGAAAACCTCCTATCTTCACTCGCTTCGGAAAATCATGGGCATTACCGACCGCGCTCTGAGCCAGAATGAGGAGCAGTTTCTGAATAAATGGCATGAGCATTGCGGCATGAGTGAGGAAATGGTAAAGCTCGCTTATGAGCAGTGTATCATCCAGACTGCAAAGCTGTCCTTTCCTTATATTGATAAAATTATTGAGCGCTGGTATCAGCAGGGAATCAAAACACCGGAGCAGGCAAAGGCAGATGATGAGAAGTTCCGGAACAAGAAAGCTGCCTCACAGGATCAATCTGAACCCTTTGCAGTTTACCAGGATTCCTATAATCATAAAGATCTCGCCTCCCTTGCCCGTGAAAAGCTGAACCAGGATTAAAATTTTTCCAAATTCTATTGACAAAGCGCCAAAAAAAGCTTATAATGAGTTCAATTCTATATATAAACGGGAAAGGAACAAGCTATGAATATTATTATTGCCGGCTGCGGCAAGGTTGGGCAGAAGCTCGCAGAACAGCTGAACCATGAGGGCGGTCAGAATATTACCGTCATTGATCCGCGTTACCAGGTGGTGCAGGACACCATCAATCAGTACGACGTGATGGGAGTTGTGGGAAGCGGTGCAAGCCTTGAAACGCTCACCGAGGCGGGAATTGAAAATGCAGATATTCTGATTGCAGTCACCGGTTCAGACGAATTGAATCTCTTAACCTGTCTGATTGCAAAAAAAGCAGGAAACTGCCAGACAATTGCCCGGGTACGCAAACCGGAATACAGCAGGGAAATCGACCTGGTAAAGGACGATTTAGGACTTGCTATGATTATTAATCCAGAGGAGACAGCCGCCGATGAGATCGCAAGAGTGCTTCGCTTTCCGACTGCGATTCAGATTGACACCTTTGCAAAAGGACGTGTGGAAATTTTAAAATTCCGGATTCCGCAGGAATCTGTTTTGGATAAGATGGCAATTGCCGATCTCCGCGTCAAGCTCAACTGTGACGTTTTAGTCTGTGGCGTGGAACGCGGAGAGGACGCCTTTATTCCGGGCGGTAATTTTGTTTTAAAAAGCGGCGACTTAATCAGTATTGTTGCCGCACCGCAGAATGCCGCATACTTTTTTAAAAAAATCGGCATCAAAACCAACCGCGTGAAGGACACCATCATTGTCGGCGGCGGCGCTACCGGCTATTATCTTGCAAAAAAGCTTTTGCAAACAGGAATTCATGTAAAAATCATTGAGCAGGATGAAAAACGCTGCGATGCACTTTGTCAGCTTCTACCGAAAGCAACCATCATTAACGCCGACGGTTCGGAAACCAGAGTGCTTTTAGAGGAAGGAATCGAATATGCGGAGTCCTTTGTTGCCCTGACTAATATTGACGAGGAAAACATTCTTCTTTCCCTCTTTGCAAAAAGTCAGATGAACGGAAAGCAAATTACCAAGGTAAACCGGATTGCTTATGATGATGTGGTCAGCAATTTAGGATTAGACACGATTATTTATCCAAAAAATATTACCGCGGAGCATATCGTAAAATTTGTGCGCGCCAAGAAAAATTCCTATGGAAGT
>USIH01000043.1 GCA_900554705.1 uncultured Eubacteriales bacterium | reverse complement strand
CTTGCTAACTAAGTGACATTGATTTTGACGGTTACGGACTTTTTTGACAGTCTGATATGTTACAGTTGATCTTTCGCGGCAGACAGGGCGCAGGCGAGCTGATCGGGGCAGGAGGTCGCTTTGCTGCCGCAGCGGATGCCGCGCAGACGTGCGATCACCGTGTCGAGCTGCTGTCCCTCCGCGAGTGCGGCGACGCCTTGCGTGTTGCCGGAGCAACCGTTGATAAAGCGGACGTTATGGATCGTGGTGCCATCCAGATCGAAAATGATCATGGAAGAGCAGGTGCCGTGGGTCTTATATTCAAAATGCTGCATAGAGAAGCCTCCTGTGTTTTTTTTCATTATATCAGAGAGCGCACCTTTTTTCAAGTGCCGCGTCTAAATTCCGTTTCATGGGTCATACTAACAACGGAAGGAAGGGATGGCAATGGATGAAGAAAAGAGCCTTTCGCAGGAGCGTTTAGAGGAGCTCGGCGCAGGTCTGACCAAGCGGGAAAACAGCAGCATCTACACGCTGACCATCATCGGACAGATCGAAGGGCATCAGGTCGCGCCGGAGACCGTAAAAACCACAAAGTATGAACACGTTCTGCCCCTGCTTGCGACCATTGAGGAGAGCGAGGAGATCGACGGCCTTTTGCTCCTGCTCAACACCGTGGGCGGCGACATCGAGGCGGGGCTTGCAATATCCGAACTGATCTCCGGCATGAAAAAACCGAGCGTATCGTTGGTGCTGGGCGGCGGGCACTCCATTGGCATACCGCTCGCGGTCTCCGCCAAGCGCAGCATGATCGCGCCCAGCGCAAGCATGATGATCCATCCGGTGCGCATGAGCGGAACGGTCGTGGGCGCACCGGCGACCTATCACTATTTTCAGCGCATTCAGGAGCAGATCACGGACTTTGTGACGGCCAATTCGCGCATCAGCAGAGAGGCTTTTCAGGGCTATATGATGGCGACCGGACAGATCGCAACGGACGTAGGAACGATCATCTACGGCAAAGAGGCGGTCGCAAGCGGTCTGATCGACCGGCTCGGCAGCCTGCATGACGCACTCGACACGCTCCATCGCATGATCGCCTCCGATAAACGCAAGCGAAAAAAAGGATAGAAATTTTCCATGACTTGTGCTATAATGTTCCGAGGTTTGACACATCCTCTGGAAATTCTTGCGGGCAGCGCCCCGCTTACATACAGGAGAACATGATTTGAACATCTGGGTAGCCATTCTCTATGGCATGATCGGCGGCGTGACGGAGCTGCTGCCGGTCTCTTTTGGCGCGCACGCCTCCGTGCTTTATCGCGCGTTCCATCTGCCGTCCGTCTTTTCCGGCGGCGGGCTTTACCTGCGCGCCGCGATCACGTTGGGGCTTGTCCTTGCGCTGCGCGTCTCTTTTGCAGCGGACTGGTGCGGCCTGCGCGCCGGTATGCGCGTACTGCGGCGGCCGCCGCGCCGTCGTCGTATTTCACCGGCGCTTGCGCTGCGCAGAAGAAGCGCCCTGTTAGGTATGTGCGCGCTGCTTCCGTGTCTGCTGTCCCTGATCTTTACGGCTGCGGCAGAGCGGCTGAACGGTCTTGTGGTGAACGCGGTCTTTCTTGCGCTCAACGGAGCGCTGATCTTCTTTGCCTCCCGCTATGCCGACGGGAAAAAGACGGAAAAGACGGTCATGCTGCCGGAGGTCGCCGTGGTCGGCGCGGCGCGCGCCGTTTGCGTGCTGCCGGGGCTTTCGCCGGTCGCCGCATCCTACAGCGCGGGAAAGCTCTGCGGTTTGGCGCCGGACTATAATTTCCGGCTGACCTATCTTCTGGCGCTTGCCGCCTCGATCGCGCTGTTTTTCTTCCGCTTCATTCGCGCCGTGGCGCTCGCAAAATTCACGTTTTCTCTGTTCCTCCCGTGCCTGCTTGCCTGCATCGTTTCCGCAATTTGCGGAAACCTCGCCGTGCAGTATTTTAAGTACCTGCTGAACAGAGGCAAATTTGCCGTGTTTTCCTACTATTGCTGGGATCTGGCCGCAGTCATGCTGATCCTTGCGCTCATCAACTCTTAGAGAGGGGGACTTACCTTGGCAACCAATCAGAAACGCACGACCTCAAATTCTTCCAAAAACAAGAAAAAGAGCCAGCAGGATCGCAAAGAGCTGTTTGCAATCATTTTCCTGATCGCCGGCTTTTACGCGCTGATCTGCTGCTTTAACACGAAGGCGTTCTTGATCGCGCCCTGCGCAAAATTTTTCGCGGGGCTGCTCGGACAGATCGGCCGCTACCTTCTGCCACTGTCCTTCTTCTATGCGTCCTTCCTGCTGTTTCGCGGGAAAAAGGCGCCGATCCTGCGCGTGGTTTACTGTTTCACGGTGACGTTGACCATGGCGGTGATTTACCATCTGATCTTCGGCGTTGACATCGACCCGAAGCTCAACATGGTCGGACAGCTCTATCGTGGCGGCTATAAGGCGGACACCGGCGGCCTGCTGGGCGGCCTGCTCGCGATCGGTGTTTCCAAGGCGATCACGCCCGTCGGTGCGCTGATCACGTCCTTCGGCCTGCTGTTTTTGCAGGTGCTGAACCTGATGGGCATCTCCCTGCGCAGCCTGATCAACGCCATCCGCAACCGGCCGCGTCCGGAGAAGGCGCGTGAGGAGGAACCGGAGGTCGACCGCGCCGAGCGGATCGTCAATCACCTTGCAAACAAGCACATTGAACGGGTGGAGCGCAAGCGCAACGCGGAGATCGACATTCCGGTTGACGATCCTCCGGCGCTCAACGAGACGAAAAAGAAGACCAAGAAGTCGCGCGTGCTCTCGCCGGACGAGTTTCTGGTCAACAGTAAGGCAAAGCAGGTCACGATCGACGAGATCGAGCTGCAAGACCCTGAGGAGCCGGATCCTGCCACTGCCGTGCAGGAGTCGGTAGAACGGCCTGCAGTGGAGCCCGTGCAGCAACCCGCCGCCAAACCCGTGCCTGTCGCGGCGCAGGAGCCTGAAAAGATGAAAAAGGCAGAGGTAGCGGCTGCGGCGGTCGATATTGCCCGCCAGATCGAAGACAAGCCGCAGCAGGGGGTCTATGTCTTCCCCACGGTCGAGCTGCTTCAGCCCGGCAGACGCGGCACAGTCGATGCTACGGCGGAGATGCGCGAAAACTCGCGCCGCCTTGCCGATTCGCTCAAGAGCTTCGGGATCGAGCCGCATATCGTGAACGTCATTCGCGGCCCCGCGATCACGCGCTATGAGCTGGAGCTTGACCGCGGTGTGAAGCTCTCCAAGATCACGAACCTTGCCGACGACATTGCGCTCTCCCTCGGCGCGACGGGTGTACGCATTTCCGCCATTCCGGATAAGATCTCGGTCGTCGGCATCGAGGTGCCGAACAAATCCGTCAATACCGTCTTTGCGCGCGAGGTGATCGACTCTGCCGCGTTTAAGACAAGCAAGTCCAAGATCTCCTTTGCGGTGGGCAAGGACATCAGCGGCAACTGCATCGTCGGCGACATTGCCAAGCTGCCGCATATGCTCATCGCGGGCACGACCGGCTCGGGCAAATCCGTCTGCATGAACACGCTCATCCTGTCGCTGCTGTATAAGGCGCAGCCCGACGAGGTCAAGCTCATCATGATCGATCCGAAAATGGTCGAGCTTGGCGTGTATAACGGCATTCCGCACCTGCTCATTCCGGTCGTGACCGACCCAAAGAAGGCGGCGGGCGCGCTTCAGTGGACGGTCACGGAAATGATGCGCCGCTACCGCCTGATGTCGGAGGAAGGCGTGCGCGATCTGGAGTCCTATAACAAGGCAGTTCAGGGCGATCCGGAGCTGGAGCCGCTGCCGCAGATTGTCGTCGTGATCGACGAGCTTGCCGACCTCATGCTTGTTGCGGCCAAAGAAGTGGAAGAGTCCATCTGCCGCATCGCGCAGATGGGACGTGCCAGCGGCATCCATTTGGTCATTGCGACGCAGCGTCCCTCTGCGGACGTCATCACCGGCCTTATGAAGGCCAATATTCCCTCGCGTATCGCCTTTGCCGTCTCCTCCGCAATGGAGTCGCGCATCATCCTCGATACGCAGGGCGCGGAAAAACTTGTCGGCAAGGGCGATATGCTCTTTGCACCGCTCGGACAAGGAAAGCCGAAGCGTGTGCAGGGCTGCTTCGTCACGGATGACGAGGTGCAGAGCGTTGTCAACGCCATCAAGCAGAATTGCTCCAGCAATTATTCCTCTGAGGTTATGGAGCAGATCGACAAGCGTGCCGAGCAAGGCGGAAAGGCCGGTTCGGGCGACGCGGGTCGCTCCTCCGCAGACGACAACCACGGCGACGAGCTTCTTCCTGCCGCGGTGGAGGTCATTTTGGAGACCGGTCAGGCGTCCGTTTCCATGCTACAGCGCCGCCTGAAGCTTGGCTACGCACGTGCCGCGCGCATCGTCGACGAGATGGAGGAGCGCGGCATTGTCGGGTCGTTTGAGGGCGCAAAGCCGCGCCAGCTTCTGATCACCAAGGAGCAGTGGCAGCAGATGCAAAACGGCGAAACCGCGCCGGTGGAAGAAGAAATTTGAGTTTTTCGCCTTTGGCGGGAACATAATATGCATTGCATCCGTTTACACGGAGCGACAGCAGGAGGAAATTATGAATAAGCAACACACACGTTATCTGACGGAACTTGGCGTCCTTACGGCAGTGCTCTTGCTGCTGGAGACGACCGGACTTGGCATGATCAAGACGCCGGTGATCGAAATGACGATCCTACAGGTGCCGGTCATTGTCGGAGCGATCTTACTCGGACCGACCGGAGGCGCGATCCTCGGCGCGGTTTTCGGTCTGATCAGCTTTGCCGAATGCTTTGGAAAAAGCACGTTTGGCGCGGAGCTGCTGGCGATCCAGCCGTTTTTCACATTCCTTGTCTGCGTCCCGACGCGGACGCTGATGGGCTGGTGCTGCGGGCTGATCTTCCGCGCGCTGCACCGCCGGCTCCCTAAAAAGTACGACATGGCCGCTTTTGTTGCGGCGTCGCTCAGCGGCGCGCTGCTCAACACGATCTTCTTTATGACGACGCTGTGTCTGTGCTTCTACCGGACGAGCTATATTCAGGGCTTTGTGACCAATCTCGGCGCGCAGAATTTCTTGTTGTTCATTGTGCTGTTTGTCGGCTTGCAGGGGCTCATCGAGGCTCTGGTCTGTGCCGTGCTTGGCAGCGCCATCAGCAAGGGCGTCTATCTTGCGCTGCATCGTGCCTCTGCACAGTAACAAACGAAAAACCGATCGACTGACGCGGGAAGCGAATACGCTTTCCGCGTTATTTTTTTGTCCTACTTTACTTTGCGGGCGCATAAGGTCTTGTGGGAGTTGAAGTACGATGACAAAGGAGATCAGACAGGCTTTGCAGATCTGTCCGGAAAACATCCGGACGGCTGTTGAGGAGAAAATCAAACGGACGGGTATCAGTCCGGAAGAGCTTCGCGTGCGCAACGGACAACCTGTTTGGCTTTCTGCGGGAGGAAAAGAGATCGCGCTGGAAAACCTGACCGCAACACGCGAAACGATCAACCGGATCGTCGCGGCCGCGACCGATCACTCCGTTTATGCGGCGCAGAATATGCTGCGCAGCGGCTTCGTGACGATACCGGGGGGACACAGGCTCGGCATTTGCGGCAGCGCGGTACAGCGCGGGGACGAGATCAGCACGATCAAGGAAATTTCCTCGCTCAATTTGCGTATCGCGCGACAGGTGCGCGGCTGCGCGGACGCCGCCGTGGATTATCTCTGGACACATCCGCGCTCCGCGCTGCTGGCGGGGCCGCCCGGGTGCGGCAAGACGACGGTGCTGCGCGACCTGATCCGTCAAATCTCCGACCGCTACGGTTGGCGCGTCGGCGTTGCGGACGAGCGGTTGGAGATCGCCGGAGCCGTCGACGGTGTGCCGCAGTTTGACATCGGCAGACATACGGATGTCCTCAGCGGGGCAAACAAGGCGGCAGCGGTCGAGATCCTGCTGCGCACCATGTCGCCGCAATGGATCGCACTTGACGAGATCAGCGCGGCGGAGGACGCGCAGGCGGTCGTGCACGGCGGCTATTGCGGCGTTCGCTTCCTTGCAACGGTTCACGCGTACGGCCGGACGGATCTGTTCCGGCGACCGGTCTATCAAAAGCTGCTTTCCGAGGGACTGTTCTCTACACTGATTACCATCGGCGCAGACCACAGCGTTCATATGGAAAGGATGGAGTCAAATGTATAGGATGATCGGGATCGTGCTGGTGCTTGCCGGAGCGGGCAGCGTCGGCGTGAGCAAGGCGCTGCAATATGTGCGTGCCGTCCGTCAGCTGCGCCAACTGCGCGGCGCGCTGGAGTATCTGAAATGCGAGATCAACTACACCATGACGCCGCTGCCGGAACTGTGCAAGGGCGCTGCGCAGCGAAACCGCGGGTCGATCGGGGCGTTTTTTGCCGCCTATGGGGAGCACCTGAGCGCGATGGGCAACGCGACGCACGCCGTTGCGCGGGCGATGGACGAAACGAAGGGGCTTTTGCTGCCGGATGACGCAAAATTTGCGCTGCTTGAGCTGGGCGGCGTGCTCGGCAGCTACGATCTTGAGGGGGAGAACCGCATATTGCAGCTCTGCGCGCAGCGGATCAACGCGGCGCTGGAGCGCTACGAGGCGGAAAAGCGGCCGCTTGCGAAGAGCTATGCCGTTTTGGGCTTCTGCACCGGCGCGGCGCTGGTGATCATGGCGGTATGATGTATGGACATCGAGCTTGTGTTCAAAATCGCCGCCGTCGGCATCATCGTTTCCATTTTGAATCAGGTGCTCGTGCGCTCGGGCAGAGAGGAGCAGGCGACGATGACGACGCTTGCAGGGCTTGTCGTCGTGCTGATGATCGTCGCGCAGAAGGTCGCGCAGCTCTTTGACCTTGTGAAAAATCTGTTTCACTTCTGATGGAGGATTTTACCAAGGTCGCCGTCATCGCGCTGCTGACGGTGCTGTTTCTTCCGGTCATCAAGCGTCACACGGCGGAGCTGGGCGTGGTGCTCTCGCTGGCGGCCTGCGTTCTCATCGGCCTGTTCCTTGTGAACATGGCGCGGCCGGTCGTGGCCTTTTTCTCCGAGCTGCGCGCCATGACGGGGCTGGATCGCTCGCTGATGGAACCGCTGATGAAAACGCTGGGGGTCGGTCTGCTGTCGCAGCTTTGCGCGGGTGTGTGCAGCGACGCCGGAGAGAGCGCGCTTGCAAAGCTCGTGGAGCTTGCGGGAAGCGTGCTGTCGATCTATCTGGCGCTGCCGCTGTTTCGTGCGGTGATCGAGTTAGTTCAAACGATGGGCGGGGGATAAATGAAACGAGTTTGCATCCTGTTTTTGCTGCTTATGCTCCTGTCCGGACAGGCCTTTGCGCAGGAGGAGATCGACGTTCGTCCGGTGGAGGAAGCGCTGCCGGAGTCGGCGTCGGAGCTGATGGGAAAGACGTCCGTCGGCGACCATACGGATCTTTGGAGCGGCCTGAAGGAGATCCTGCACAAAGCGCTCGGCAAGGTCACGCTGCGCGACAGCTTGCGCCTGTGTGCGCTGCTGCTGTGCGTGATCCTGCTCTGCTCCGTGACGGGGTCATTTTCGGAACGATTTTCCGGCAACTGTATTGCAATGGTCGGAGCGATCGGCATGACGGCGGTCTTTGCGGGCAGCTTCCATTCCATGCTGGAGCTTGCGGTGGACGCGCTTGAGAACATGACGGATTACAGTACGTGTATGCTTCCGGTGCTCGCGACGGCTACGGCGATGAGCGGCAGCCCGACCGCCTCTGCCGCACTCTACGGCGGAACGATCCTCTTCTCTCAGCTATTAATGCGCCTGATACGGCACTTTATCGTGCCGCTCGTCTATTTTTATCTTCTGGTCGCGGCGGCGGAGGCGGCGCTGCAAACGGATATGCTCGCGGAGATACGCGCCTTTTTCGGTTGGCTCGCGGAAAAATCGCTGCGCATCGTCCTATATGTCTTTCTTGGCTTTATGAGCGTGACGGGCGTCATCAGCGGCGCAACGGATGCGGCGGCCGTCAAGGCGACCAAAGCGGCCGTGTCCGGCATGATCCCCGTCGTCGGCGGTATGATCTCCGACGCTTCGGAGACGCTTCTGGCAAGCGCGGGCATACTGCGCAATTCGATCGGCGTTTTCGGGATGCTTGCGATCGTGGCCACGTGCCTTTTGCCGTTCTTACGCGTCGGCGTGCACTATCTGCTGCTGAAAATGACGGCGGCGGTCAGCGGAACGATCGGGCAAAAGCCGCACGTTGCGCTGATGAAGCATTTTTCCTCGGCGATGGGGTATCTGCTTGCCATGTGCGGCTCCTGCGCGCTGATGCTGCTGATCTCCTTTGTCTGCTTTATTAAGGCGGTGATTGCATAGTGCGGGCTTATTTGACGGGGATCGTGGCGGCCTGTATGATCGCGGTGTTGGCGGGTGCTCTGGCCGGCAAGAATAAGCCGATCGTGCGCCTTGTCAGCGGCCTGATGGTGCTGATCGTTACCGCTGCGCCGCTGCTGAAGCTGAGCACGGGGCGACTTGAGCGCCTTTTCTCCGATCTGCGTGTCGAGGGCTATTCGCCGGAGGAGACGGAGACGCGCCGCCGCGCACTGCTCAAGGAGCAGATCGAGCGCTCGGCGGAGCTTTATATCGAGCAGCAGGCGGAGGCGCTCGGGTTTCAGATCACGGCGCGCGTGACGGCGACCACCGAGGAGTATCCGAAGCCGGAGCATGTGCTGCTGCTCGGAAGCTGCAACGGGGAGCTGCTCCGGCAGCTTCGGGAAAAGATCGTTCAGGATCTCGGTGTCTCGGAAAAGGAGGTGGAATGGAAACGGTATGAAACATGAAGCGGTGCAGGAAAGGCTCAAGGCGGCGGGGAAGTTCCTGCAAAAATACAAGTATGCCGCGCTGATCCTGCTGCTGGGGCTTGCGCTCCTGCTCATTCCGTCTAAAAAGAAGACGACGACACAGACCGCTGCGGCGCGCACGGAGACGACGGACGAGGCGGAGTACCTTTCCGCGACGGAGGCGCGGCTTGCGCAAATGCTTTCGCAGATCGACGGCGCGGGGCGCGTCAGTGTGATGCTGACCCTACAGTACGGAAAGCGCACGGAGTACCAACTGGACAGCAGCACGTCGCGCGAGGAGAGAGACGGCGAGACCGCCTATTCGCAGGAGCAGAAAACAGTGATTTTGTCCGAGGGGAGCGCATATGATAAAGCGGCGGTAAGTGCTGTCCGCTTTCCGCAATTTCAGGGCGCGTTGGTGATCAGTCAGGGCGCAGACAGTGCACAGGTGCGTCTGGCACTTACCAATGCCGTCTCCGGCGTTACCGGATTGCGGGCAGATCAGATCACGGTGGTAAAAATGAAATGATGGAGGAATTGACATGAAAAACTGGAAACGCAACGCAGTCATTGCCGGCGTACTGATCCTTGTGTGCGCCGGTATCTACCTGAATTGGCTCTATAAGGATCATACCCCGACGCTGACGGAGACTTTGGATGCCGACAAGGTGCTCGGTGAAGCGACGCTTGTGCTCGGCAATCAGACACAGCCGGTCGAGGTGATCGCCACGCAGCCGATCAGCGCGTCGGGAGAGTATTTTGCGCAGATGCGCCTTTCCCGTCAGACGGCGCGCGATCAGGCGGTGGAGCTGCTGCAGGAGGCGATCGCCTATGCCGAGGGCGGAGACTCCGGACAGAGCAACGAGCAGCTTGCGTGCATCGTGAATAACGCGTTGGCAGAGTCGCAGATCGAGAGCATGGTCATCGCAAAGGGCTACACCGACTGCGTTGCTTATATCAGCGGCGACGGGATCTCGCTTGCCGTCGCGCAGCCGGAAAACGGCCTGACCGATCAGGATGTTTCCGTCCTTGCCGACATTGTCCTTTCGCAGACAGACTTTAAGCTCTCGGATATTCGTGTCTTCGGCGTGGAATAGGTATTGTTTTTTTGAAAATTTGTGGTAAAATAAGAGCAATCATCTACAGAAGGGACTTTTGCAGCGATGGCAGAAACGAAAGAATATCTCATTGAGCCGTTGGAAGACGGCAGTATTATGATCTCCGAGGAAGTCATTGCCTCCGTTGCGGCGATGGCGGTGCGCGAAGTAGAGGGTGTCTACGGCCTGACGACCGGTAACGGTCTGGATCTGCTGAGCCTGCTCAATATCAAGAACCTGCGCAAGGGGATCCGTGTGACGCTCGGCGAGGGAACGATGGAGATCGCCTGCAACCTGATCGTAAAGATGGGAACGTCCGTGATGGACGTTGCCAAAAAGGTGCAGGAGAAGATCGTCAGCGAAGTCGAGGCCATGACGGGCGTGCGCCCGACGCGGGTGAATGTCAACGTCTGCGGCGTCGCAGTGCCGAAGAATAAAGAATAACAGGAGAAGCGCCATGACACGCTCAAACGCAAGAGAGGTCGCAGTACATCTGATCTATGAGATCGACTATACGGGGCAGTCGCCCGAAAGCGCCGTAGAGGAGCGCATGGAAAGCGCCTATTACGCTGCGCTGGCCGGAGAAAACGAGGTCTACGCGGAGAAGCCGAGCAAGAAGCAGCTTGCCTACATCCGCTCCTGCGTCGAGGGCGTCTGCACCCAAGCGCAGCAGCTCGATGCGCAGATCTCGAAGTACTCCATCGGGTGGAATCTGCACCGCATTTCCCGCTTTACCAAGGCCGCGCTGCGCATGGCGATCTATGAGATCCTCTGTGTGGAAGACGTTCCGACCGGCGTTGCGATCAACGAGTGCGTGGAGCTGCTGCGCAAGTACGAAGATGCAGAGACGGTGTCTTTTGCAAACGGGATCCTTGGGTCATTTGCGCGCGCACGAAAGGAGACGGAAGGATGAACGTCCTTGCCTTTGACACAAGCAACTACACGACCTCGGTCGCCGCGTTCGACGGCGAGCGTGCGTGCAATGTTTCGCGTCTTCTGGACGTCGCGTCGGGTGCGCTCGGGCTGCGTCAGAGCGACGCGCTCTTTGCCCATGTAAAACGCCTGCCGGAGCTGACCGACAGGCTGTTTTCCAATTTAGGAGCCTTTCCGATCGACGCGATCGGCGTCAGCACCAGACCGCGTGCCGTGGAAGGCTCCTATATGCCGTGCTTCCTTGCCGGAATGTCTCAGGCGCAGGTCTTGGGCGGTGCGCTCGGTGTTCCGGTGCATATGTTTTCCCATCAGCAGGGGCATATTGCTGCCTGCGCATGGTCTTCCGGCCATCCGGAGCTGCTGGACGAGCCGCACCTTGCGTGGCACCTGTCCGGCGGCACGACGGAGCTGCTTTACGTGACGCCGGAGGGGACGAGCGTCCATGCCGAGAAGATCGGCGGCACGACGGACATTTCCGCCGGACAGTTGATCGACCGCACCGGACAGCTGCTTTCTCTCGATTTTCCGTCCGGTAAAGCGCTCGATGCGCTGAGCCATGCGGCAACGCGGACGGACGTGTTTCGCGTGAAGGTGCATGACATGGAATTTTCGCTTTCGGGCGTGCAAAATAAGATCGAGCAGTATCACACCGGCGACGCGGCGGAAACGGCGGGCTATGCGCTGCGCTGCCTGACCGGCGCCATTCTTGCGGCGACGGAAAACGCGCTGAAGCGTTACCCCGACTGCCGTGTTGCCTTTGCCGGCGGCGTCGCCTCCAACACGATGCTGCGCGAGCGCTGTGAGGGGCTGCCTGCCGTGTTCTGCCCGCCGCAGTATGCAACCGACAACGCCCTTGGCGTTGCCGTCCTGACATGGAGGGAACAGAATGCAGCTTCCGGTCTATGAAGTTTCTCAGATCAACGAATACTTAAAGCTCCGCTTTGATGACGATGCGTTTCTCTCTTCGCTGCTCATCCGCGGCGAGGTCAGCAACTATAAGCTCTATCCCTCCGGACATCACTATTTTTCCCTGAAAGACGCAAACGGCGCGATCCGGTGCGTCCTGTTTAAGGGCAATGCCTTCCGCCTGCGCTTCCGGCCGGAAAACGGCATGAAGGTGATCGCGGCGGGTCGCATCTCCGTCTACCCGCGCGACGGCGCGTATCAACTGTATTGCACGGAGCTGATTCCGGACGGGATCGGAGACCTGCACGTCGCCTTCGAGCAGCTAAAGGAAAAGCTCCAAAAAGAGGGGCTGTTCGATCAGAGCCGAAAGAAGCCGCTGCCGGCCTTTCCGCACCGCATTGCGCTGGTCACATCGCCTGCCGGAGCCGCCGTGCGCGATATGTTGCGCATTTTGCGCGCGCGCTATCCGCTGACGGAGGTAAAGCTCCTGCCCGTTCGCGTGCAGGGGGAGGAGGCGCCGGAGGAGATCGCCGCGGCGATTGCTTATGCCAACCGTTATGCGCTTGCCGACCTCATTATCACGGGGCGCGGCGGCGGATCAATGGAGGATCTATGGGCGTTTAACGATGAGCGCGTAGCGCGCGCCATTGCGGATTCTCATATTCCCGTGATCTCGGCCGTCGGGCACGAGCCGGACGTGACGATCAGCGACTTTGTTGCCGATCTCAGAGCGGCGACGCCTTCTAACGCGGCAGAGCTTGCCGTGCCGGATCAGGCGGAGCTGCGGCAGAGCATCGCCGCAAAGCGGGCACTGCTGCTGACACTGGTCACAAAGCGGCTGCGCATCGAGCGTCAGCAGCTGAAGCTCCTGCGGCTGAAAAGCCCGCAGGACTATATTGCAGACCGCCGGATGCAGACGGACTTTTACTGGCAGCGACTGGTCGCAGCCTGCGACAGAAGGCGGACATCGGATCGGGAGCGCTTTGTTCATCTTGCGGCGAAGCTCGACGCGATGAGCCCGCTCAAGGTGCTCTCGCGCGGCTATGCCATTACGATGAAAGAGGACGGCAGCCTTGTAAAACGGGCATCCGAGCTGAAGCCGGACGAGTGTGTCGCGCTCAGATACAGCGACGCGACGGCCTACGCAAGAATTGAGGAGGTACCATGAAGCAGGAGTCGATGACATTTGAACAGTCGCTTGCGCGGCTCGACGAGATCGTCAAGGCGATGGAAAAGGGCGATGTGCCGCTGGAAAAGACCTTGGCGCTGTTCGAAGAGGGAACCGCGCTTGCGGCAAACTGTAACCGCTTGCTCGACGAGGCGGAAATGCGCGTCGTGCAGGTAACGAAGGGCGCGGACGGCGCACCGGAGGAGAACGATGGATAATAAATACCGGCATTATACCGATTTGATCGAGGGCTACCTGCACACGCGCTTTTCTTATGACGAGCCGCAGCAGCGGCTCTTTGAGGCGATGCGCTACAGCCTGCTGGCGGGCGGAAAGCGTCTGCGCCCCGTCCTGACGCTTGCTTTCTGCGAGCTGTGCGGCGGACGGGATGTCGACGCGCTGCCGTTTGCGGCTGCCGTCGAGATGGTTCATACCTACAGTCTCATTCACGACGACCTGCCCTGCATGGACAACGATGACCTCCGGCGCGGGAAACCGACCAACCACCGCGTCTATGGCGAGGCGACCGCCGTCTTGGCGGGTGACGCGCTGCTGACGGCTGCCTTTGGCGAGCTTGCCTCGGCCAAGCTCCCGTCCGAGCGCATCGAGCGCGCGGTTCGCACGCTTGCGCTTTGCGCGGGTGAGCTTGGCATGGTCGGCGGACAGGTGCTCGATATGCTTGCCGAGGAGCGCAAGTGCACAGAGCAGGACGTCTATGCCATTGAGTCCAGAAAGACCGGCGCGCTCATATCGGCGGCGTGTCAGCTTGGCGTGATCGCGGCGGGCGGCGATTGCCTGCCTGC
>USIH01000042.1 GCA_900554705.1 uncultured Eubacteriales bacterium | reverse complement strand
CGCCAACACAGACCTCCTACGAAAGTGGGAGGTCTTCTTTTCGCCTTGAAACGATGCTGGCTATTTAGGAAACGGAGCGAAATTTGCTAACAAGTAACGGACAAATCCTCTGTGGAGGGCAGTGCTTGCGCTTGCGTTATTCTGAAACATTTCGTCTGCCCGTTCAATTCTACCCCGCAATTGCGCTGCCTGCTGATGGCTTATAGGGAACTTTACGTCAGAAAAGTCGACGCGGATCACGTTTTGCAGAAGTGCTGCATATTGATCTGCCCCGACCTTTTGCAGGGCGCTCGTGATGGAAAACAGATTTTCGGATGCAAGAACCGTTTGCAGACCATCTTGGATCGCATACTCAAATTCCAAGCAGAAGGCTAACACCTGTTCATTGGGAGAAAGCGCATCCATTCGGTCTTCAAGGATCGCGGCATATAGCCGGTCAAGCGGATAGGACGGCGCTTGGACGAACTTGCCATCCTGTTCAACATGAAATTCGGTATATGAAACTGTACGCCATCCGCCGATCCTTTTTAGGAGAATGCGGCGCTGACGCTGCCCGTTGTCATATATGATCGCATTTTCTTTCGAAAAAGCATCGTCCTCGATGTAATATGCATTTGTGCGCGGGACGTCCACGGTAAGCGTTTGCCCGTTAAGGAGCGTCCCGACATATTGTCCGTTGATATGAATACGGTAAGGCAGCAGTGCTCCGCCAAATGCAGCTTTTCGGGAAATGGAGAACTGAACAAGATCCATAGCGATGCTCCAAGTGAATCAATTGGCTAAAAATATCCGCCGTAATGACTTCCAGCGGGGATCAAGAGATGGTTTTGACCTGCATTAGCGCACAGATCATTGCATCGACGCCCGATAGCGCTGTATAGCAGTTGGCTGTTTTCCGAAAAGCAGGCGTGTAATAAACATTGCTGTCAGCGTCAAAGCAGAACTTATCCGCAGCCAGTTCTCTCGTTTCATCCGCCAACAGGTTGCGACCAAAGAAACCACGGATAAAGTCGATTCCGGCGCACATGGTGGCGATGGGTTTCTTTTTGCTTATAAAATGGGTGATGCACCCTTCAACCATGCCGGAGCGCTTGTAATTGTGCAGCAAACCGATCCCGCCGGGAATGACCAGCGCGTCATATTCCTCAAAATCAATTTCGCGAATATCCCGAATGCGACCTCTGCCGATACGGGCTGCTTCGAAAAGGACATTTCTCTTTTCTGCCGGTCGTTCTGTCAGGTGGTTGACCGACGGAACGGAGATGTCCTCCGCAACCGGAGTGTAATCACATCCATACTTGTCAAGCGCTACATAGGTCAGAATTACCTCTTCTATACAAGAGCCGTCACCAAGCCCGCAGCCGGCCAATAAAACCAAATACCTCATTTTTTCTCCTTCCCGCAGCTTCCGAATCGGTGAGCACTGTTGCTCCGGCCGCTGCAATTTATCTGTCCCCAATTGTCTTTTGATCCGCTTCGGTAATTGCCCGAATGACCCGACAAGGATTGCCGACGGCTACCGAATTGCTCGGGATGTCCTTGACGACATTGCTTCCAATGGTAACGCCGGGCATGACCTGAACCCCGCCGCCGATCCAGACATTATCTCCTACGGTGATCGGATAGGCATACTCCAATCCCTTGTTGCGGCGCTCAAAGTCGATCGGATGCCCGGCCGTGTAAAAGCCGCAATTCGGCGCGACGAACACGTTATCGCCAAAGGTCACTTTGGCGCAGTCGAGAATGACCGTGTTGTGATTGGCAAAGAAGTTCTCTCCGATTTCGATATTGTAACCGTAGTCGCACCAGAACGGGGCGACAATACAAAAACGTGCCCGTTGTTTTGCCCAACAGCTTCTTTATCAGCGCCTGCTGCCCGCACTCATCGGACGGGTGGAGCCGGTTGAATTCATAGCAAAGCCCTTTTGCGGCGGCTCTTTCTTCCAACAGACTTTCGTCGTGGTTTGCGTCATAGAGCATTTGCCTTTGCATTTTTTCCTTCTCGGTCATAGCAATTCCTTTTCCCTTTCAATTCCGGCGGAAGCGTTCCCACTTATGGGCATTATATCATGACTATGTGACCATTTCCACCGTCTTAGAGAACGCGCGCAGGAAAAAATTTGAAAAAAGCACTTGACTCTCACACTGTGGCAGGCATTATGATAAGCAAGAGCTCAAAAACCAGCAACAGGAGGTACCGCCGTGCTGAAGATCGGAGAATTTTCAAAACTGTCCAGAATCAGTGTCAGAATGCTTCGCCATTACGATGAGATCGGGCTGCTGAAGCCCGCAGAGATCGACCCGTTTACGGATTACAGATACTACCGTGAGGATCAGCTTCCCGTCGCGGGACGGATCGCGGCGCTCAAGGATATGGGCTTTTCCCTTGCCGATATTGTAAAGATCCTTGCGGTGTATGACGATCGGGAACACTTGGAGCGCTATTTCTTGGCGCGGCAGAGGGAGCTGGAGGCGCTGTCACTCGATACGGCGCGCAAGCTGACACTTCTGGATGCAGCCCGAAAACGGCTGAGAAAGGAAGAAAACATGAGCTATAATGTTACCATCAAAACGATCCCCGAGCGCTATGCCGCTACCGTTCATGCGGTCATTCCCCGCTATGAGGACGAGGGGATGATCTGGAGCACACTGGTCAGCGAGACCTGCCGCATGAACCTTGTTGACGACGATCCCTGCCTCTGCGCCGTTACGTTCCTCGACGGGGAGTATAAGGAAACGGACGTTGAAATGTTGGCGTGGAAGACCGTGAAGGGGAACTACCCCGACACGGAGCACGTGAAATTCCGTACGTTGCCGGAGGTAACGGTCGCAAGCTGCATCTTCAAGGGCGGCTATGACCAGATCACCGACGTCTATGCTGCGGTCGTTGCGTGGATCGAGGCAAACGGCTACGAGAGCGACGGCCCGATGTTCAACATCTACCACGTCAGTCCGCACGAAACAAAGAATCCGGACGAATTTGTCACGGAGGCCTGCTATCCGGTAAAGCGGAAATAAATTGCGCCTTTTGCATTCCCCGACGGATTTCTTGCTATTCTTCCACGACTGTGGTAGAATACGCAGGAAAGGGGGAGCATTTATGAGACGAAGACTGCTTTCCATCCTGCTTGCGGCGGCGCTGCTGTGTGCCATTCTGCCGATGCATGTTTCGGCGGCGACGGCAAGCGTGAAGAATATCATTCTTATGATCCCAGACGGCGGCGGGTTCGGAAATTTTGACCTTGCCGAGGCGCTCAAGCGCTCCGGAAGCGGCGTTGCCGGCCAGCGAACAGCGATCACGATGGGTGCGATCAAGGGTGAGATCCATCGGGGGCTTTACCTCTCGGACTATCTGGTCGGAACATCGCGCACGCGCTCCTCCAACAACGCGGTGACGGACTCCGCCGCCGGAGGCACCGCGATCTCCTCCGGCTACCGGACGGGAAACGGCTGCGTCGGGCTGAACCCCAGCGGCGTGCCGCTGCCGTCGCTTTTGGAGATCGCGCAGGCGGATGGGAAGGCGACCGGCATCCTAACCACCAGCACATGGACGGACGCGACGCCCGCATCGTTTGCTGCGCACGTAAAGAGCAGAAGCCAGACCGACCAGATCGCGGCGCAGATGCTGCGCCACAATATTGACATCGTGATGGGCGGCGGCTCCGATCGGGACCCGACCGGCAGTGTGACGGCCGAGCAGATGGGCTATGCCGTCGTCAATAACGCCAGGGAGCTGACGGCGGCGGTCGGTCGGGGAGAGAAGCGCATTTGGAGCTGCTTTTCCACCATTGGCAAGCTCATGACGACCGACTGGAAGCCCTCGACGCAGCCGACCCTGCTTGCAATGACCAAGGCGGCGGTCACGGTGCTTTCGGAGAACGAAAACGGCTTTTTCTTAGTCGTTGAGGGCGGCTGCGTCGACCGCGCCGCGCACGACATGGATGCGCGCACGGCGACGGCGGAATACCTTGCCTTCGACGAGGCCTTTGCCTATGCGGTCAACTGGGCCAAGCAGAACGGGGATACGGCGGTGCTCGCCGTGCCGGATCATGACACGGGCGCGCTGGATGTAAGCGACCTGAGCGCCGTGCTGCGCGACCTGAAAAACGGCGTTGAACCGACGGCGGTGACGTGGAACACGCCGGGCACGCACTCGGCGCAGAACGTTGGCATCTGGTTCTATGCTCCGCCGCAGGCGCGTGAGCTTTTTCTCAAGACCGCAGGGCTGCCGACCGCGGCCGGAACCGTGCGGACGGGCAGCTTTTACAGTGGGACAAAAATCAACGAGGCCTACGCGACGGACAATTACCGCCTTGCTGCCGGTGTTGCGGCGATCGCGGGGCTGGAGCTGGACGCAGAGCGGATGTTCTCGCCCCTGCCGCAGGGGCAGAGCGGCGTGACTGCCGACAGCGCGGTCTTTACGCTGCCGGACGGGACGCGGCAGGCCTTCCCCTACGGGATAACGGTGCGCTCCGAGGAGGCTACGCCGCGGCTCTATGCGCCGCAGGCCGTCTGCGAACGTATTTCGCGCTACGCCGCGCCGTTTCGGGACGTGGCGAAGAACGAATGGTTCTTTTCCGCCGTGCGCACGGCATATCTGCGCTTCTGGATGGAGGGAACCGCACCGCAACTGTTCTCGCCGGAGGACGAAATGAGCAGGGCGATGCTGGTAACGGTGCTCTGGCGCATTGCCGGAAAACCGAAAGGCGGCACGACCTCCTTCACGGATGTGCCGGAGGGACAGTGGTACAGTGCCGCCGTCGCGTGGGCAAGCGACGAGGGCATCGTCCTTGGCACAAGTCAGACGACCTTCTTGCCGGACAGCACGATGACGCGCGAACAGCTTGCGACGATCCTGCTGCGCTACAGCCGCAAGCAGGCAATGGCGTCTTCCAAGCGTGCGAGCCTTTCCGGCTTTGCCGATGCCGGTTCCGTCAGCGCCTACGCCGAGGAGGCGATGCGCTGGGCGGTCGCCGAGGGGATCCTCAACGGGAGCGACGGGAAGCTCCTGCCGCAGGACAGCGCGACGCGGGCGCAGGTCGCCGCCGTGTTGGTGCGCTTTTTGCAGGCCTGATGTTCCCCCCAAAAAAAGCAGAAAATAGTCGAAGGGGCCGCCTCACGATCGTGAGACGGCCCCTCCTTGCGAAATGAAAGGAGAAAACACATGGCAAAACTGCCATGTCCGAAAAGCACCTCGCCTGCGATCTCCCCTCCGCTACCCATCAGAGAGGGACGAAACGAATGTGCGTTGCGGCATGATTATTCTGCGCGTTCCTTGGCAAAGAAGAACGTCACGACATCCTCCATGCGCTGACGTTCCGTCAGCTCCGCGTCGAAGAGAACCAGCGTGCCATAGCTGCGCGTTTGCTCCGAAAACGAGTAGTCCCAGCGCTCCTCCAGCATCCCAGCAATGCAGAGATTATCTTTCCGCAAGGCAAGATACAGGTTGCGCCGCGTGACCGTGTCGGTGGAGCAGTCGAGCGGCGTGAGGGGAATGCTGATGATCACATATTCTCCCCAAGCGGCCACGGCCTCCAACGGAACGAGAAAGCCGGCAAGGTCATTTTGCGAATAGGTCGGATAGAGCGCCAGTGCGCGGTCGATCTGTGCTTGGAGCGATTGCAGCTGACCGCTGACGCAGTCGAATACCAGAATGTTCTCCGATGTAGTCAGATAGAACCGACCGTCCGAGAAAAGCGTGCGGCTCGGCGAAGCGGTGGTGACAATGCCGTCCCTGTCCAGAGGGTCGATCGGTGCGGTGCACCATGTGCTGCGCTCCGGCTCCAGCGGATCGTAGTGCAGGCAGCAGGCTTCGAGTGCTCCGCCCGTTGCGGTAGTATCACGGAGAAATAAAAGGTAAAAAACATCCGCGCCTTTTCCGACGCTCCGCAGCTCACCCAATCGGGCTTTTGTGCCGTCGAGGTATCGCAGGTCGTCCGGCTCGATCTCAAAGTCATGCGCTACGTCCGCTGCATCACTCCAATGGATGCTGAGCACGTCGGAAGCGGTCCATGTCAGGTGATAGCCGCTATAGTGCAGCGCGCGAGAGCTTCCTGTGACGGTTCGTATGTCGCAGGAGAGGCCGACCGGCGGCGCGAAAGAGCTGTCGCTGCCATACAGATGATACGTGACGGCATGCGCTCCGTCCCAAACGAACCACGAATCCTGAGAGGAGAAAGCCTCCATGCTACATTGCAAAAGCGGCGGCTGATCGGTCAGTGTGACGGCGTCGAGATCCCAATCGCAGGCGTCGTACACCAGTAGATCTGGGTCACTGCTGTTGCGCCTTGCAACCGCGAGCGGTACCTGCTTGCTCTGCTCCGGCCATGGAACAGAGGTGTGGAGAGGACTGAGAGCCTCCTGTGTGGCAGGCGGCTCAGATTGCTGCGCATCGGTGCTGCGCGGTTCGGCCTGCTGTGTGCTTGTGACCAGTGTCGTCTGCGGCGCGCTTTTTTTCTTCGCGCAGCTGCCGAAGAAAGGAAGCACGCAGACGCAGAGGAAAATACACAATAATCGTTTCATGTGGAATACTTCCTTTCCATGCAGAAGCAGCACGTGTATTGCCGTGTCCTAATTGTGCGGCAAGGGAAAAGCCAAACAGGAAATGGGTGAAAGAATGAGATCATCCGGCACGGGAAGCTGTTGTGGAGTAGGGGAAGACGTAGTATTCCGCGCCCCCAATAGGAGCAGTTATTACACATTGAAGTTGGATTTTGGTTTTGCCTTTCGCCCCTTATGTGCACATTTAGCGGCGGCGAGAGGGAGAAAAGTGATTACCATCTACGCGGCGGGGGCGATGCGGACGAGGAAGAGACGCTGCAGCTCCGTGAAGTAGAAGTACAGGAACGTGTCGTCTCCGCGCAGGATCGCCAGCGGCTGACCGAGCAGGCTCTGCATTTCTTCCGGCAGATCGGGAGAGAAGGGACGGTAGAGCACGCGGCCGCGCGATGCGGCGATCACGAAAACATGATAGAAGGAATCTACCGCGCAGCCGAGCGTGCTTGAAAATGCCATGCGGTAGAGCGGGCGGTAGGATTTTGTGCGATAGCGCGTGCCGTCGGAAGCAAACAGCGTCAGCTCACGGTGTGCGTCTGCGGTATCCTCTTCAAGCGACAGCGAGGCAAGCAGACCCTGCGGCGTCAGGCAGAAATGATCCAGCCTTTCCGCCAGATATTCCAGTGAGACGCGGCTTTGTTCGCCGGACAGATCCGCCGTGATCAACGCGCAGCGACCATCCAGCACGCAGGTGTAGGCAAAGCGGCCTTCAAAGGCCGAAAGGTCTCCGGCAAGCGGCGTGACCGTTTTTCCCTTGGCCTGCCACAGCAAAACGTCGTCTGTCGCGTCCTCCGGAGAGACGGAACGAACGCCGAAGCGGCCGTCCGCGTCGTAATAGCTGAAGAGCGCCGTTTCTCCGAGGTGCTGCATTTGCTGTACCGCACCGGTGATGCTTTGCAGTGTATTTTGCGCCTCTGCACGGAAGGAGACGATCGAATAATGCGCGGGAATGGCATTTTCATAGTCGTCGATGCGGGCGAACACCGCCGCCTGCGTGCCACTGAGCGCGCCGGTAAAGTACCAGCCCGCCTCTGTCGGCGCCCATTGCGCCGTGACCGTGCCGGAGGCCGTGTCGTAAATGCCCACGGCCTTGGTCAGGTCGTAAGAAAGCATCCGTTCTTCGTCGAGAACACTTTGCTGCAAGGTGTAGAGGATGTGCTCCGCCTGCGCGTCGTTGATCTGCAGGCGGCAGCCCTCCGGGATGTCGATCGCAAGCGGCAGTTCGCTTGCCTCGACGCGATAGGTTGGCCACACCTCGCCGTTGTCCGGCTCACTTGCGGCAGGCTCGGTCGTCGGCGGAACGGTCGCTTCCGAAGCCGATGTGGCCTCCGTCACCACGGTACCGCGCTTTGCGGTGGGCGCGGAACAGGCGCACAGGGAGAGCACGAGGAAAACGGCAAGCACGGCGAAACAGCGTTTGCGCATTGGGACACCTCCTTAATGAACGGGGAAGACAGCGCACTTATGCCGCGCGACTGCAAAAACGTTCGTTTGCGGAAATCTCTTCTGCACGGGGCGCCTGAGAGAGAAAATCGGCGCAGGCGCGGTGGCAGTGGTACTGTAAATAAGGATTGTAGGCAAAAGGTGTGGTGCGGCGTGTTCTGCTTTGCGCGGCTACGAACGGACGGGCGGCGTAGTCGCGGACACCGGCGCAAACGTATGGCGGCTTTGCCATGTCCGATAACTTGACGGTTGGGAGCTTATAGGCAATGATCGACAAAAGCTCCTGTAGGCCGCGCTGCGCTATTTCTTCTCGGGAAGATAGGAAATAAATGTTGAGATTTCTCCGCGTTCCGTTGAGATCAGCATAACAACCCTCCACGCCGCCGCCTTCGCCCAAGGCAACACAGATGGGAAAGCTGAAGTCAGAGCGGTATCCGATGTAGGACGCGTAATTATCTACCATCTCGCGCAAGGCTTCTGCGGCGTAGGCAGAAAGCAGCGCCTCGTCCGCCGCAGGGTTACTTTCACGGAGGAATGCGCCGCGCTCCGTCTGTAGGAGCAGTCGAAAATCGGTGGCTTTGACGTCGCAGACCGACGGGAAATCGGTCTGCTGTAAAATGCCCTGAAAAATCGTCATCTCACCGACCGACTGCGCTTTCAGTGTCATGCTGAGGTCAACAGTGCCGTACAGGGCGGTGCCAAGCGGCGTTGTTGCCCAAAAAATGTCGGTCAGGACGACATCGTGCACCACATAGACCTGCTGCAAGTTCTCAATGACAGGTTTTGCAGCCTCCAGAAGCATTGCTTCCTCCTGCGCAGTAGCGCCGAAGGCGGCGCCGGAAAGAGCAGACGTGCAGAGTAAGACGGCGAATAGGATCGACAGAAAACGTGCGCTCTTTTGCCTGTGGAATGTGGACGGACGGATGGACGAAATGCCGCAGACCATTGGAATCACCTCCGAGACGCAAACAGACGGTGTGACTTCTCTATCTTCAGTATATCGTAAATCGTGCCGCAACGCAAGGGGAAAAATACGGATAGCACCTCAATTCGCAAAATTCGGCATAACACCGAATGAAACTATAAATTGTGCGAATAGGGAACAATTTGGTATGAAAATCTGTGGAGTTTTGCGGAAATACTGCGAAAAATGGAAACGAATTGTATACAAACAATGAAAACTATGGGGCGAAAAACCTCACTCCATTAAAAACCGGACAGGGGAAAGGCGCTCCTGTCCGGTTTGCAGTATCTATTCTTATTTCAGTGCTCGTGCGCGGGCGACCTTGCTGCGCGGCTGCTCATGCAGCCGATAGCGCTCGCACAAAAGCCGCACCAGCGCGAGCATCTGCTCCGGCGTGCCTTCGTACAGCTCCAGCTCCAGCTCCGTAAAGGGCAGCCGCTCGTGCGCGCCGAACAGCTCACCGCAGTCGCCCGCAAGCTCCGCGCGGCTTCCGTCCGAAAAGCGCAGCATCACATGACGCCGCTGAAAGGCCGCGCCGCAGACCGGCGCGACATCGCCCGCACCGTAGAGATACAGCAGCTCCTTCGGCGCGCCTGCGGCGACAAGGCGGCAGACCGCCTGCACGTCTGGTGTTTGCGCCTCGATCTGCCACTCGCCGCGCGTGTGGCGCTCGCCGGTGGGCGTTTTGACGCAGACGATGCTGGTATTGCCCTCCAAACGCCTGCGAAACGTCCACTTTCGCGCGCTAAAGCGGCGATCGGGGCTGTCGTAATAATCGGTCTTCATCACGGTCGTCTGTATCTCGCCTTCCTGCAATGCGGCAATGTCCGGATCGCGCAGGATCTGTAGCAGCAGCGGCTCGTCCGCGACGGCGAGCTTGTATTCCAGTTCTTTTCCCATGCTTAAAACAACTCCTCCGCAAAATCTACCCGCGCGACGCGGAACTCTTTTCCGTTCAGATAGGATAAGATGCCGGCCTCGGTCGTGAAGCAGAAGGAGAGCCGGTAGGAGTACAGCGCCTGATACTTGCGGTCAAAGCGCCGGTCGAGCTTGCCGTATTTTCCGTCGCCCAGCAGGGGGTGACCGGCGTGGGCGAACTGCGCGCGGATCTGATGGGTGCGGCCGGTGATCAGCTCGCATTCGACCAGAGAAAGCCCGCCCTTGCTCTTTAGGACCTCGTAGCGCGTTTCGCAGGTCTTTGCGCCCGCCTGCGGCCGATCCGTGACAAAGACACGGTTGTTTTTCGCGTCTTTGAACAAATAGCCCTTCAGCACGCCCTTGCGCGGGGAAGGGACGCCTTCCACGGCGGCAAGATAGCGCTTGCAAAGCTCGCGGTCGCGTATTTTCTGATTGAGGATCCGCAGCGCCTCGGCGTTCTTCGCGGCGATCACGATGCCGCCGGTGTTGCGGTCGATCCGGTTGCACAGCGCGGGCGTGAAGGCGTTTTCCTCTCGCGGCCGCCACTCCCGCTTTGCGTAGAGGTAGGCCTGAATGTTGTCGATCAGCGTTCTGCCGTATTCGGCGCCGTCGTGCGGGTGCACCGCGATGCCGGGGCGTTTGTCCACCAGCAGGATGTTTTCGTCCTCGTAGACGATGCACAGGTTGGGCGCGCTGACGGTCAGATAGGCGTTTTCCGCGCAGGGCGTTTCGAAAAATTCATCGTTGATATAAAGCTGGAGCACATCGCCCTGACAGAGCCGATCGTCGCGGCTTGCGCGGGCGTTGTTGCGCTTGATGCGCTTGAGCCGGATGTATTTCTGCGCGAGCGAAGCGGGCAGCAGGGGGACGGCTTTGGCAAGGAAGCGATCCAGCCGCTGACCGGCGTCGTTTTGTCCGATGATAAGCTCTTTCAAGTGGCCATCTCCTCTCCGCCTCTACTATGCGGCACGGGAACCCGAAAGTCAAGGACTTTTGGCAAAATCGGCAAAAAAGAGAAAAAAGCATTTGACAAACGGCGCGAAAACAGCTATAATGTCTTCTGCACGACTACGAAATAGGGGACTACTATGCTGTTACGGTTGTCTAAAATCATCGAAACACCCGACAGCGCGCTGCCGTTCGAAGCCGCTCTGGATCTGCATGAAATGCGCTTCGGAAGCTGCTTTCCGGTGCAGGAGCCGGTCATGGCGACCGGAACGGTCAGAAATGTCGCCGGCGTTCTGCTGCTGGAGGCGAAGCTGACGACGGTGCTGCACGGAACCTGCGACCGCTGCGCAGCGGAATTTTGCAGAACCGTCTCTTTTCCGGTCAGAGCCGTCCTGACGACGCAGCTGGAAAACGAAGACGAAGCGGACGAGTGGACGTTCCTCCTGCAAGACGATTGCGCCGATCTCGACGAGATCCTCACGACCGCTTTTGTGTTGCAGATGGATTCCAAGCTGCTCTGCAAGCCGGACTGCAAGGGTCTCTGCCCGCGCTGCGGCAAAAACCTGAACGAAGGCTCCTGTTCGTGCCGTCCTGAAACGGATCCCCGTTGGGCTGTCCTTGGGCAGCTGTTGAAGGATAAGTAAAAATTTTTTGGAGGTGTCATTCATGGCTGTTCCGAAGTGTAAAGTTTCCAAGGCGAGACGGGATAAGAGACGTAGCTCTCATTGGAAGCTCTCCGTGCCCGGCGTTGTCGCTTGCCCGAAGTGCGGCGAACCGCGTCTGCCCCATAGAGCTTGCAAGAACTGCGGTACCTACAATGGTCGAGAGGTTCTTCCTGCCGCTGAGGCAAATTGATTCGTGAATGAGAAGAAATGAGGAAGGGAAAGCGCCTTCCTCTTTTCTTTTACGGTTGAATTTTCCATGCACTTGTGTAATAATAGAAGGAAGAACGGAGGAGTAAGAATGAAACGGATACTTCCTCTTCTGCTGGCTCTGCTTTTGCTGACCGCCTGCGCAAGCAAGGACGCGTCGATCCCGCAGAAGCCGCAGAGAGAGACGGATAGGACAACTTTGAGCACGCAGCCGCCTGTGGCCTCGACGCAGACCCCGACGACCACCGAACCGGCTCCCACCGAGCCGGAGACGACCGAGCCGCAGGGGCAGACGGCGGACGAGCAGCTTTCGGTGCTGGCGCAGTGCGGCGGGCAGTGGTTCCAGGAAGCGGAGTATTTTGAGAATTACCAGTTCTGCGTGACGGATCTGGATCAGGACGGGAGACTGGAGCTGATCTTTGCCAGTATGCAGGGCTCCGGTCTGTTCACCTATTTCTCGATCTACCGTGTGCAGGACGGAGGCCTGCAAACGCTGACCGATGCGATGCGGGAGGAGTCCCTGCCGGATCTGATCGTGCAGAGCGCGCCGGTTTATGAGAAGGACGGCCGCTATTACTATCACTTTGAAGACGTGATGCGAAACGGCGCTGCGGAGGCGCTGAAGGATAACGTGCTTTTCTGCTTGGATGCAGACGAGCTTACCTTCCGCTCCGTCGCCTATTTGATCTCCAGCTATGCGCCCGACAGCAGCGAGCCGACGGTCAGCTACTATGACGCCGAGGACGTGCAGATCGACGAGGCGGCCTACGAGCGCATCGTCGGCGACCCGATGCCCGACGCGAAACGCTGGAGCGCCGCGTTCTGCTGGATCTCCGCGCCGGAGAAGGAGCCGCCGCAGGAAGAGCTGCTTTCCATGCTCACGCAGTCGTGGGAGGGATTCTCCCTGCAACCGATCGAATAAAAGGAGGCGCGAACCATGGCCAAACCGCTGATTGCCATTGTCGGCCGCCCCAATGTGGGCAAATCCATGCTCTTTAATAAACTGACCGGCCGCCGTACCGCGATCGTGGAGGACACGCCGGGCGTGACGCGCGACCGGATCTACGGTTCCTGCGACTGGAACGGGCGCGAGTTCGAGCTGGTCGACACGGGCGGCATTGAACCGAACACCGACAGCGAAATGCTGAAATTCATGCGCCGACAGGCGCAGATCGCCATTGAAACGGCGGACGTGATCGTGATGGTCACGGACGTGAAGACCGGCGTGACGGCGGCCGATACGGACGTCGCTGCGATGCTGCTGCGCAGCAAAAAGCCGGTCTGCCTTGCCGTCAACAAGTGCGACGGCATCGGCGCGACGGATCCCACGGTCTACGAGTTCTACGCGCTCGGCCTCGGCGACCCGATCGAGGTCTCCGCGATCCACGGCCACGGCACGGGCGACCTGCTGGACTGGTGCGTGGCGCACCTGCCCGAGCCGTCGGAGCAGGAGGACGAGGGCGAGATCATCAACGTTGCGATTGTCGGCAAGCCGAACGTCGGAAAATCGAGCCTTCTCAACCGGATCCTCGGCGAGGAGCGCGTCATCGTCTCCGACGTCGCCGGTACGACGCGCGATGCCATCGACAGCCTGTTTGAGAATGAATACGGAAAATTCCGCTTTATCGACACGGCCGGTATGCGCCGCAAGTCGAAGGTGGACGACGCGATCGAGAAGTATTCCAACCTGCGCTCCATCGCGGCGATCGACCGCGCGGATGTCTGCCTGATCCTGATCGACGCCAACGAGGGTGTGACGGAGCAGGACACGAAGATCGCGGGGCTGGCGCACGAGGCCGGAAAGGCCTGCATCATCGTCGCGAACAAATGGGACACGGTGGAAAAAGAGACCAACACGATGAACGAGCAGACGGCAAAGATCCGTCAGGATCTGAGCTACATGACCTACGCGCCGATCCTGTTCATCTCCGCGCTGACGGGTCAGCGCGTGGGCAAGCTGTTTGAGCTGATCGACTATGTGGCAAACCAGAGCGCCATGCGCATCACCACGGGTATGCTCAATAACGTGCTCGAGGACGCGACGGCGCGCGTTCAGCCGCCCACGGACAAGGGACGCAGACTGAAGATCTATTATATGACGCAGGTCGGCGTGAAGCCGCCGCACTTCGT
>USIH01000041.1 GCA_900554705.1 uncultured Eubacteriales bacterium | reverse complement strand
TTTTGACGGTTACGGACTTTTTTGACAGTCTGCAGCGGCGGCACGGGGGATCGTGCCGCCGCTGATCGGTGCGGGGCTGTGCGTGGGGCTGTGCGTGGAGGGTCAGCGCTTGCGGAACTCCAGCGTGACGCCCTCGTAGTCCATCGTCACGACGCTGTCGCTGTGCGTGAAGCGCACGGTCTGATCCGGCGCTTCGCTCTCCCAGAGCTGGCCGTTTCGCCACTGCATCTCGCGCGTCTCGCCGTCGAGGCTGAGCAGCGCCGTGCCGTCGTCGTTCAGCACGAAATACATCGCGCTGTCGTTGAACGTTTCGTCGTTCGCCTCTGCGATCGCCGCAAAGTCCTCCACCGTCTGCGTCTGCCCGTCCGCCGTCATGCTGTAGAAATAATAGCGCTCGGGGAGGTAGGCCTGCGTGCTGGCAGGCTCCGTCTGCGTAGCGGCAGGCGCGCTCGTCTTCTTGCCGCAGGCGGTCAGGAGCAGCAGCGCCAAAAGGATCGGTAAAATTCGTTTCATATCAGTCTGCCTCAAAAGTCATTTCGCCGCCATCCATTTCGATGGTGAGCGTGGTTCCGTCGATGTGCATGGGGTAGCGCTCGTCGTCAAGTCCGATTTCCCAGACGGACGTTGCGTCCCAGCCAAGGTGCGTCGGCTCGGGGGAGGTCAGGAAGCCAAGCCCCGTGCCGTCGCGGTGAAGCTCCAGATAGACCTCCGCAAAATCGGCCGAATAGACCTGCTTGCCGTTGATCGTCGCGTAGGCAAGGTGGTAGCGCGTCCCGACCGTCGGGTCGAGCGGCTCGGCCGGCGAGATCGGCTCGGCGGGGGAGACGGGCTGCGTCGGTTCCGTCGAATGCGTCGGGGACGGCGCTTCCGTTGCTTCGGTCGTTTCCGTCGACGGTGCCGGTATTGCCGCGCGGTCTGTCGTCTGCTGCCCAATCTCCGCGTCGCGCCCCGCCGCGCCGCCCGTCGCCTTTTTGGCGCAGGAGCAGAGCAGGAGCAGCGCGCACAGGAGGAAGATCACACGCTTCATCAGAAGCCCCTCCCTCCGTGCGTCCGGCCGGAAGAGCTGGTGTGCGTGCCGCTGCCGCCGGAGGAGGAATTGCTCTTCGGCTTCGGCGTGGCGACGACGTTACGGTAAAGGAACAGGTCGCGGCTCTGCGAAAGGTTCAGGCTGCCGCTGCGCACATAGGCCTGCGCGGCGGCCTGCGGCCGGACGCTCTTGAGCTGCCCCTTGAGGTACTTCATCGGGATGATCCATGCGAGCAGCGCGCCGAGCACCAGCGAGGCGAGCAGCAGGCCGAAGGGGAAGCGGTTCGCGTCCTCGATGATATCGCAGGCGGAGTCGGCAAAGGCGCGGAAGCCTGCCGCGTAATCCTCCGCGTCGAGCGCGGATCTGATCTCACCGACCAGCTCGTCAAAGGCTTCGCCGTCGAAAACTTTGACGCAGTCGCCGCCGGTGGAGATCCAGCGCTGCCCCGTGGAGACGTCGACCAGAAGCAGCACAGCGTCGGAGGCATAGTTGCGGTTGTCCATGAAGTCGTCGGCATAGGCCTCCAGCGACTGACCGTCCGTGCCGAAGGTGGTCACGACGATCAGATCCGCGCCGCAAGCCTTGCTCTTTTTCGCAAGGAGCGCCGACAGCTCGGAGGCCTCCGCCTCGGAGAGCACACCGGCCTGATCGACCAGATGGGTCTTCTCCTCCGCCGCGTGCGCGGGGAGCAGCAGCAGGGAAAGCAGCAGCGTCAAAAGCAGGATGAGAGACAATTTACGTTTCATATCTTCCCCTCCCTTCAGCGCAGGAACAGGCACAGCAGCGCAAAGCTCACCGCACCGAGAATGGCCGTCCAGAGCGCGAACCATTTCCAGTAGGCGCGCTTATCCATCGGCAGGTCGCCGACCATTTTTCCGCTCTGGCCGTTCATGGCAAAGAGGTAATTCTTCCCGTTCCAGCTCGTCGAGAGCAGCCAGACGGGGTAGAGGGCATACTTGGCCTTGCCGGAGAGGACGTTGACGGTGCTGTGCTCCGGCACGACGGTGGCATAGCCCTTCGCCGTCGCTGCGAAGGCGTCCTCCGTCGAGCGGCGGATGCGCTCGTCGGCGCGCTTGCGGCAATCGTCGGCGCTGACATCGTAGCGGTCGGCAAGGTAGCCGGAGAGGTAGGCCGTTTGGAAATCGACCGCGTCCTGATAGGAATACGGCTCCAACGACTCCATCAGATCGTCGGCCATTTTGGAAGAGCCGTCGACCGGCACATGGTCAAAGCCCAGTCTGCCCGCGCGCAGGAGCGCGAAGTGGGTCGTTTCGGTGTAATTGTTTCTCGAGTCGCTCCACGTGCGCACGCGTGTGGCATGGTAGCGGATGTTGCCGTCTGCGTCGGCGTCAAAGAGCCAGTACGGGACATAGATGCCCTTGACCTCGTCCAGATGGTTTTCGCTGCGGAAGGCCTTGGGCAGCAGGCGCTTGCCCTTGAAATGGCGCGTGAGCGCCTCCTTGGCTGCCTTTTTGTCCAGCTTGAAGGGGATGACCACATCGGGCTTGAGATCGCCCGCAAGGCGCCCGCTCAAAATGACCGGATTGCCGCAGAAGGGGCAGGAGGTGGCCGCCGTGTTTTCGTCCGTGACCAGCTCGCCGCCGCAGGTCTGGCAGGTGAAGACCGCCATGTTCTCCTCGCCCGTCCATGCCTGCTCTTCCTGCTGACTCCAGTTGGGCGCTTCCTGCTTGCCCTGCTGCTTGAGCACCTCGTCGTAGTCGCGCAGCGTGGCGACGTCGAAGGTCGTGTCGCAGAACGGGCATTTCATCTGCTGCAGCTTGCTGTCAAACTCGATCTTGCCGCCGCAGCAGGGACATTGATAAATCAGTTGTGTTGCTTCCATTTTAAGTCCTCAGCGGATGTCTCTGTCGTCGAACACATCGCCGCATTCCGGACAGAATTTGGGCGGGTGCTTCGGGTCGGCAGGCTCCCAGCCGCACTTGTCGCAGCGATAAAGCGGCTCTCCGGCGGGCTTGGGTTTGCCGCACTCGGAGCAGAACTTGCCCTTATTCACCGCGCCGCAGGAGCACGTCCAGCCCTCGACCGCAGCGGGCTTGGGCTTGCCGCACTCCATGCAGAACTTCCCGTCGTTGACCGCGCCGCAGGAACACGTCCACGCTGCGGCGGCGGGCTTTGCGGGTGCAGCGGGGGCGGGCTGCGCCTGCTGCTGTTGCTGCTGCTGGGCAGCCATGGCATAGAGGTTCTGGGCGTTGATGCCGCCGGCGGCCTGCGCCATGCCCATGCCCATAAAGCCCATCATCGCGCCGTTCTTGTTCTCCGCGGCGGCCTTCATCGCGGCGGCCTGCGCCTGCGTCAGCGCGGCGGCGCCCAGTCCGGGATCGCGGAAGGAGGCAAGATCCTGCTTCTCCTTGATGCGCTTTTCGTCGTCCGGAGAGAGGGAGACGGGGTTCATGGCAATGGAGACGATCTCAATGCCGCGCACCTCGCGCCACTTTTTGCTCAGCTCGCGGTTCATGCACTCGCACAGCTCGTTCACGTGCGCCGGAAGCGCGCTGGGGCGGATCTCCAGCTCGGAGATCTTAGCAAGCGCGGGCTGCAAGGCGCTGATGAACTCCGTCTTGAGCTGGGTGTCGATCTCGCCGCGGCGGTATTCGTCGCTGACGTTGCCGCAGACGTTCGTGTAAAACAGCAGCGGGTCGGCGATGCGGTAGGAATAGATGCCGTTGCAGCGCAGCGACACGTCGGTGTCGAGCGAGATGTTGCGGTCGACCACGCGGAAGTAGATCGGCGTGGCGGTGCCGAACTTGTTGTCCAGAATTTCCTTCAGATTGAAGTAGTAAACGCGCTGATCCTTGCCGGTGTCGCCGCCGTAGGCAAAGCGGCGGCCGACGGTCTTGAAGGTGTCGAGGATGCTGCGGCCGAGCTTGCCGGAAAAGATGCTCGGCTCGCTCGAGGTGTCGTAAGTAAACTGACCCGGCTCCGCGCAGACCTCCACGACCTTGCCCTGCTCGACAATGATCATGCACTGGCCGTCTGCGACGGCGATGCCGGAACCGTTGGAGATGATGTTGTCATTCCCCTTGGTGTTCGAGGAGCGGCCGGAGATCTGCTTCTTGCCCTTGAGCATCAGAACGTCGCTGGGCATGGCTTCACAATAGAAAAATTCCTTCCACTGGTCGGCAAGGGTCCCGCCAATCGCGCCGATGCCTGCTTTGATAAGTCCCATAGTAAAAAGCCCCTTTCTTTGTCGCCCGTTCGGGCGCAAGGTCGCCGCACAGAAGCGGCAGAATGGTTGTACACTTTCACTATACCACAAATTGCGCCGTTTGTACAGACCGCTTTTCTCCACAAATTTTCGGCAAATTTCATTGCGTCCCGTGCCGCGCTATGGTATACTGAACAAAGAAGCCCGAAGCGCGCCGCCGCGGTGCGCGGACGGAGCATTTCTTATGGTATGGAGACAAAGCAATGACAGACTATGTAAAGGACCTGTGCACATGGCTCGACGGCGGACTGTCCCCGTGGCACACCGTGCAGGCGGCGGCGGACTTCCTTGCGGCGCAGGGCTTTGCGGCGCTTGCGCCGGACGCGCCGTTTACCGTCGAGCGGGGCGGGAAATACTATGTTTCAAATGATACGATGCTCATCGCGCTGACCGTCGGTCAGGAGGCAAAGCGCTTCCGCGTTGCCGCCGCGCACACCGACTGGCCCTGTATGCGCGTCAAGCCCGCGCCGGAGCAGGTCGCCGGCGGCTGCTGCAAGCTTGCCGTAGAGCCGTATGGCGGCGCGATCCTGCGCTCGTGGATGGATCGTCCGCTCTCGCTTGCTGGCGCGGTCTTCCTCAAGGGCGACGACCCGCTGCACCCGCAGCGTCGGCTGCTTGCGTGGGACGCGCCGGTGCTGACCATTCCGGAGCTTGCCATCCACATGAACCGCGAGGTCAACAAGGGTGTGGCGACGCTCCCGCAGACGGATATGCTGCCCATCTGCCGCACGGCGCAGGCCGCGTGGGAAAAGGACGGATATTTGCAAAAAAAGATCGCCGAGCGGCTCGACGTTGCGCCGGAGGACATCCTTTCCTTCGAGCTGTGCGTCTACTGCGCGGAGAAGGCGCAGCGCGTCGGCTTTGAGGGCGACCTGCTCTCTGCGCCGCGGCTGGACAACCTGACCTCCGTCCATGCCTGCCTGCATGGCCTTACGCAGGCGCAGGGCAGCCAGATCAATGTCGCCGTGCTCTATGACAACGAAGAGATCGGCAGCAACACCCGCCACGGCGCAGACAGCGCGACGCTGGCGGTCGTGCTGGAAAAGGTCGCGCTGGCGCTCGGGATGGATCGCGCGGCTTACCTTGACGCCTGCACGGGAGGCTTCTTCCTGTCGTGCGACGTGGCGCATGCGGCGCATCCGAACCACATGGAGCTTGCAGACGGCGTGCGCGCACCGCTGCTTGGCGCGGGCGTTGCGCTCAAGCTCAGCCCCCGCTACTCCACCGAGGCGCAGACGGCAGCCGCCGTGCGCGGCCTGTGCCGCGAGAACGGCATCGCGCTGCAAACGTTCATGAACCGCGCGGATCTGCCCGGCGGCGGCACCGTCGGCTCGATGGCCTCTGCTCTGTTTGCCATGCCTGCGGCGGACATCGGCGTTCCCATTCTTGCCATGCACGCCGCGCGCGAGCTGATGGGCGCGGCGGATCAGGCCGCCATCTGCCGCCTGCTTTGCGCTTTCTTCTCCCTCGATTAAACGGCGCGGAATCCCGCCGAAGGCGAACATTTACAGATAAAATGAAAGGATGCAAAAGATGAAACGAATCGTACTTGTGCTGCTCGCGCTGTGCCTGCTGACCTCGTCCGTCCTTGCCGCGCCCATGCGGGAGCCGGAGAAGCCGGAAACGCCGGAGAAGATCGAATATGTCTATCCCGACGACTGGAGCCGCGACGCGCTGATGTTCGCCGTGGAAAACGGCATTCTTGCCGGTGACGAAAACCACAATCTCAATCCGCGCAGCAACATCACCCGCGCGGAGATGGCCGCCGTCCTCGTGCGCCTGCTCGGCGCGACGCAGGAGACGTCTCTCAGCGCCTTTACCGACGTGTTAGAAGGCGCATGGTACGTAAAGGAGCTGTCGGCCGCCGTGAAGGCGGGCATCTTCGGCGGCGTGTCCGACACCGAGATGATGCCGAACGCGGCCATTACGCGCGAGCAGGCGGTCGTCGTGCTCTGCCGCGCCTTCGGCATCGTGGACACCGACCGCACCGCCTATCAGGAGTTTACCGACGGCAGTCAGATCTCCGACTACGCGCGCGACAGCGTCAGCGCCATGCGCAAGCAGAAGCTCGTGGGCGGCTATGACGACGGCTCCTTCCAGCCGCGCAATTCCATCACCCGCGCGGAGGTCGCGCAGCTGCTGTATAACATCTTCGACGTCATCGCCGACAAGCCCGAGGACATTCCGGCCAAGGGCTGGGTGCTCTACCGCGGCACGCAGGCGCTTCCGGAAACGCTGACGCTTCAGGGCACGCTGACCGTCGGTCAGGCGCTGTCTTCCATCAAGGCCGCCGACTGGCAGATCAGCGACGCCGTGCTGCTGCGCGGCGGCGAGAAGGTCAGCGCCGACTTGAGCGGCCTGAAAACGGCGAAGCTCGTCTGCGCGCCGCTCAGCGGAGCGGTCAGCGCAGAGGTGCCGGAGCTGTGGCTCTCCGGCAGCGGCGTTACCTTCACGGGAAGCTGCGACACGCTGACCGTTATGACCGGCGCGCATACGCTCACCGGCGACGCGGGCACGCTCACGCTGCGTGCGGGCAGCCTTGCGCTGACGGGTCACGTCGGCACGGCGACGCTTGCCGCCGAGACCAAGCTGACGCTGGTCGGCTCGGCCGACGAGATCACCGTCGCCGGCAAGAACGTCACGCTCGACGGCAAGGGTCATGTGAAGAAGCTCATCCTCAAGGGCGGCGGCAGCAAGCTGGACGTGACCTATGACGAGCTGGACAACACGTGGTATGAGACCTACGGCAAGGACTACGAAAACGCGCTGAAGATCATCAAGACGCAGCTTGTGCCCTGCACGGTGAAGAAACGCACGGGGCTTTACAAGTCCGAAGGCGGCTACGGCACGCCCATCCGCTATCTGGAAAAGGACAGCATCGTCTACAACGAGTTCCATCCGGCCGGCAACTGGTTCTACGTTTCGCTTGCCGACGGGACGAAGGGCTGGGTCTATCGCTGGGACTGCTACATTCCCGACGATCCCCCCGGAGCGACCGACGGCGATCTGGATTATTCCGACGCCGTGAAGGAAGGCTTTGTTGACCAGATGCGCTACTCCAGCAAGACGAACTACATGGTCTGGATCAGCCGCTACACGCAGAAGGTCATCGTTTACAGCGGCTCGCAGGGCAACTGGAAGGTGATTAAGACCTTCCCCTGCTCCTCCGGCATGAATAACTGCCCGACGCCTGCCGGTATCTTCGCCATCTATGCCGACGGCGGCGCGTGGTACTTCGATAACTACTATGTGACGAACGTGACGCTGTTTAACAGCGACATCGCCTTCCACACCATCCTGTTTAACTATAACGGCACCGTCTTCGACGGGACGCTCGGCTACCCCGCCTCGCACGGCTGCATCCGCATGAAGGTGGAGGATGCCAAGTACATGAAGACGCTCCCCATCGGCACGACGGTCGTAGTTTACTAAAAAATCGGCGGCTGCGGAATTTTTCCGCAGCCGCCGAACTTTTTCGCCATGCAAATGGAAAAAAGTCCCCCTGACGGGGGAAAGTTTTGGGGTTTAGCGATTTCTTTAATAAGCAACAGCGCGGCAAGGGAAGATTTCCCTTGCCGCGCTGCTGTGCCGGAGGCTTTAGGCCTGTGCGGCGGTGATGATCGCCATTTTGTAGACCTCTTCGGCGTTGCAGCCGCGCGAGAGGTCGTTGATCGGCGCGTTCAGACCCAGCAGGATCGGGCCGTAGGCTTCGTAGCCGCCCAGACGCTGCGCGATCTTATAGCCGATGTTGCCCGCTTCGATGCAGGGGAAGACGAATGTATTGGCGTGGCCGGCCACCTTGCTGCCGGGGAACTTGAGCTGACCGACGACGGGGGAGACCGCCGCGTCAAACTGCATTTCACCGTCAATGGCAAGCTCCGGCGCAAGCGCCTTTGCCTTCTGCGTGGCTGCCTGCGACAGTGCCACCGTGCCGCCCTTGCCGCTGCCGTTGGTGGAGAAGCTCAGCAGAGCAACACGCGGGTCGATGCCGAACATCTGCGCGCAGCGGGCAAGCTCAACGGCGACCTCCGCGAGCTTATCGGCGGCGGAAACGACGACGTTTCCTTCCTTGTCGAGCGTATCTTCATAGGAAATGTTGATGGCGCAGTCGCCCATGGCGATCTTTTCCTCGCCGCGCACCAGAATGAAGCAGGAAGAGACGAGGTGCGCGCCGGGCTTGGTCTTCACCAGCTGGAGCGCGGGACGGACGGTATCGGCGGTGGAGGTCGCGCCGCCGAGCAGCGCGTCGGCAAGCCCCATTTTGACGAGCATCGTGCCGAAATAGTTGCCGTGCGAGAGCGCCTCGCGGCACTGCTCCGGCGTCATCTTGCCCTTGCGCAGGGCGACCATTTTTTCCACCATTTCGTCCATACCGGCGTAGGCGGCGGGGTCTAAGATCTCAATGCCCTCGATGTCAAAACCGCCCGCCGCAGCGGCGGACTTGACCTCGTCGGGGTTTCCGATCAGGATCGGCGTGAGGAAGCCTTCCTTTTTCAGGCGATCCGTCGCCGAGAGGATGCGCTCGTCGCTGCCCTCGGTAAATACGATCTTTTTCGGTGCGGTTTTCAGCTTTTCGATCAAGCGATCAAACATGATATTACCTCCCAGTAAAACGGCGCTGTGCCATTTTTTCTCATTATACAACCGCTTTCAACGAAAAACAAGTAAAATTTCACTCCGGCAGCCAAACCTCCTGCGCGGAGCGCAGAACCAGCGGCGCGCCCGTCAGCGGGTGGGGCAGCGACAGCGTTTTGGCGCACAGCTGCTGGGCGGTCAGTCCGAAGGACGGCGCGTCGCCGTACTGCGGGTCGCCGACGATGGGGCAGCCGAAATGGGCGCAGTGCAGCCGGAGCTGATGCGTCCGCCCCGTCAGAGGCTGCAGACGCAGCAGGGAAAGCCCGTCCGCGAAGCGGCGCAGGACGGCATAGTGCGTGCGCGACGGCTTGCCGTCCGGCCGCACGCAGCGCAGAAGGCTCGGCGGGCAGGCGCGCGCGATCGGCGCGTCCCAGACCCCCTCGTCCGCCTCCGGCGCGCCGAAGGTCAGCGCGTGGTAGCCCTTTTGCAGCGCGCCGTCCTTGGCGGCGGCGCAGAGCAGGGCGTGGATGTGCGCGTTTTTGGCGAGCAGGACGACGCCGAAGGTGTCGCGGTCGAGCCGCGAGACCGGATGCACGGCGCACGCCTGCCCCGTCTTTTGGTAATATGCCGTCAGACGGTTGGCCAGCGTTCCGGTGTTGCGTGCGGAGGAGGGGTGCACCATCATGCCCGCAGGCTTGTCCACGGCGATGAGAGCCTCGTCCTCATAGAGGATCGAAAGCGGCGCGTCCTCCGGCGGGTAGACCGGCGTCGGCTCCTCCAGCCGGACGCGGATCTCGTCGCCGACGCGCACCGTGTGGTCGGTAAAGACGTGCGCGCCGTTGACCGTGTAAGCGTTTTGGTACTTCAGCCGCTTGGTCAGTGTGGAGGAGAGCGCAAGCTCCCGCCGCAGAAACGACAGGAGCTTGCCTTCTCTTTGAGCGATGCAGCGCAGCTCCATCACACGGCCTGTAGCGCACGGCACTGCTCGAGCCAGTAGCGCATGATGGCACGCCGCGTGACGATGCCGATGAAGTCGCCCTTATCGTCGATCACGGGGACAAAATTCTGGTCGCTTGCCTTGCGCAGCAGCTCACTCATGTCGGTGGTGACGGAAACGGGGACGTTATCCTTGTGGTGCGCGATGGTCATGATGTTGTGGTTTTCCAGATCGCGCATGGACATACAGCACAGGTTCTTGACCGCCCAGAGCAGATCGCCCTCCGTCAGCGCGCCGCAGTAAGCGCCGTCGCGGCGGATGATGGGCAGTGCGGTGTAGCCTGCGTTTTCCATGGTCTCGAGCGCCTGCCGCAGCGTGAAATCGTCGTAGAGATAGGAGCAGTTTGCCTTCGGGGTGAGGAAAAAGAGCAAGTTCAAGAGGATCCTTCCTTCTAAAGCAATCGGTGATCGGGGACGCGCCCCGCCTTGTTTACGCCTTCATTATACCATACTGCGGCGTCGAAGTCTGTTAAGAAAGTATGAAAAAGGAAAACGCGCCGGAGAAAAATCCGGCGCGTTTTTGTGCACAGTGACGATAAGCGGCTTATTCCTTCGCTTCGCGGACGACGGCATAGCCCTCGACAAGATTCGCCATCACGAGCGAGCCGTGGACGGCGACCTGACGATCCATCAGGTCGGTCAGCAGCACCATGTCCCCGTCGCACTCGATCTTCATCACATTGCCCAGCACGACGTTCTCCGGCTTGACCTGATCGCGGTAAACGGTAGAAAGACACATAGCGCTTCCCCCTTATCGCAGGCTGGCGAGCACCGCAGCGAGCCGGAGGTTGCCCTTCTCAAACTCGGAAACGGCGGCGCGGATCTGCTCGGCGGCGGCGTGGTTGCCCAATTCGTCGACCTTCTTTGCAAGCGCGGCAAGCTCGTTTGCGTGCGCGGTGTTGTGCTTGACCATATAGTCCATCAGCGCGGCGGTCTCCTGCATCGGGTCGCAGTGGCTGGTGCAGGCGGCGCAGTCGTGCTGCGCGTGGTCATGCGCGTGGGTATGCTCGTGGAGATGGTCTTCTCCCTCGTGGTGAAACAGGATCGGTCTCATGTTGCATTCGCTCCTTTTGCGGTTTTTTCTTATACTACCCGCTTTTTTCGCGCTTGTCAACCCCAAGGCTCCAGCACCGGCGGCATTGTCAGTGTTCCGTCCTGTAACTTGACGGGAAGCAGCTCGTCGTCCAGCCGCAGGAACGCGCCGTCCGGCTCGGCGCACAGCGCGAAGCGCTGGGCATAGTTTACCACAAAAACGCCGTCAGTCACCGCCTCGGGCACACCGCCGCGCATCCGATAGACGCTCAGGCGGACGGTAAAGAGGCCGGAGGTCGGGCCGTAGCTCCACACCACGATCTCGTCCGCGCCGTCGCCGTCCAGATTGCCGCAGACGGGCTGCACCTCCTCGGGCAGCAGCAGCCCTTCGAGCGGCAGGACGCCGTTCTCCCCGCACAGCAGGTAGACCCGCCGCAGGGCGTCGCCCTCCTCGCCGGTTTCGCGGCAGACCGCACAGAAGAGCTGCGCGCCGGTGCGCGGGAACAGCGCGTCGGGCGTAAGCTCCGTCAGCAGCAGCGGCGTGATCTGCGCCTTTGCGCAGAGCGCCTCGACCTCCTGCGCGCCGAGCGCGCCGTCTTGCAGCGTCGGCGCGTCGAGCGTGACGCGCACCGTGAAGTATGTGCTGCCCTCCACGCGGACAAGCAGGTCGTCGTGCCGCAAAACGTATGTATCGCAGCGGTAGTTGTCATTTTTATAGTGTGCGCTTTCCAACAGGGTGAAGCCCTCGTCCTGCAACCTCTGCACGTAGGCCTCCGGTGTCTCCGCCCGTGCGGCGCGGAAGGAGAGCGCGGTGGTCTCGCTGTAGGTGGGTGTGAGCGCGGGCAGCGGCAGCGTGCGCATCTCCGAGCTGAGCAGGGCGTAGGCGGGCGCCTTGTCGTTCAGGTCGCTTGAAATAATGCTGTTATAATAGGTGTCAAAGTCCAGCGAGAGGCTGTCCGTCAGCACATAGGAGACCATGAGCTTTTTCTCCGTGCCGCCGACAAGACCGTACAGGCGGCGCAGGTAGCGCCATGTGCGCCGCTCGTCCGGCAGCTCCGGATCGAGGCAGACGTAGCCGTCTTTCGTGTGCGACAGACTGCGCGGATAGAGCGCCCCGTCCTCGCCGAGGGTAACGATCTCCAAAAAGGCGTCCTTCCCGCCCTCCGCCGCGCGGCGGAAGGCGTCCCAGTTCGCCCTGCCGTAGTCCGTCCCCGCGACATAACCGCCCCGCTGCGCGACGATCTCCGGCGTCAGCTCGACGGCAGGCGGCAGCGTCGCCTCGGGAAGGGTCGCCTGCGCCGGTTCGGACGATACCGCCTTCGGCGCGGTCGTTTCGACCGCCGCTTGTTTTTTGCAGCCGCCAAGCAGGAGCAGGAGCGGCAGCAGGATCAGCACAATTCGTTTCATCAAGTACCTCCATTCGTCAGCAGCGCCGCCGCGCACAGCGCGAAGAACAGCAGCAGCGCAAGGGTGGAAAACAGGGACAGCTTTCGGTATTGCAGGATGTGCGCGACGCGCACGCGCAGCTTCGCCCCGCCGAATGCGGCGGAAAACACGCTCCGTTGCTCCTGCTCCCGCAGGAGCGCGCGGGCATAGTCGCGCCGTCGCTCCGTGCCGCAGGCGCGCAGCGCCGCCTCGTCGCAGCGCAGCTCGATGTCCTCGAAGAACGCCCGAAGGAAGAGCCAGCACAAAGGGTTAAACCAGTGCACGCAGCAGGTCACAAGCCCAAGCAGCCGCCAGAGATTGTCGCGATAGCGAATGTGCGCCTGCTCGTGCAGCAAAATATAGGTGTTGTCCTCCTCCCGCAGACGCAGCGGCAGGAGCACGCGCGGCCGCAGGATGCCGAAGACCATCGGCGCGGTGACGCGGTCGGAAAACATCGGCGCGCCGCGCAGCTCCCGCGCCGTGATGATATACAGAAACAGCAGTGTCAGCAGCAGCGCCGCCGCGACGAGCAGCCAGACCACGCTCGCCGCCCGCAGCACGTTCTCCACGCGGGTGTTCGCAAAGGACAGCGGCGCGTAGTCCTGCGCCAGCTGAAACGCGTTGACCGCCGTCACATGCTTCGCCGTCCCGTGCGCCGGCACGAAGCGCAAAAGCCCGTCGAAGAGCGTCATCAGGCTGTATTTCCAGCGCAGGCCGTAGGGAAGCCAGAGCCGCAGGAAGGGGATGAGCCAGAGCGAAACGAAGCGCGGCATCCGCCGCAGCCTGCGCAGCAGGAGGATCGGCAGACCCATCAGGCCGCCCAAAAGGCTCATGTTCAGCAGCCAGTAAAAGACGAACATCGCTCAGCGCTCCTCAATCATGGCGCGGATCTCGTCAAGCTCCTCGGGCGAAAGCGCTTCGTCGCGCAGAAGCGAGGAGAACAGCGCCGCGCGCGAGCCGTGGAAAAGGCGCGAGAGCAGGCTCTCCGTCTCCGCGTGCTGCGCCTGCGCGCGGGTAATGCACGGCGTGCAGACAAAGCCCGGCTCCGTGCGGGAAATGACGCCCTTCTCGACGAGCTTTTTGATGACCGTGTAGGTCGTGTTCTTGTTCCAGCCGATCTCCTCGGCCGCGCGGAGGCTGAGCGCCTTCGCCGTGCAGGGCGCGTCGCGCCAGAGCAGCTCCATGAGCTTCAGTTCGCTGTCATGCAGCTTTGGTTCCATGGTTCCTCCCTCCAGACAATGGGTGTTATTTGCAGCCGATCGGTACGGCCTGCGATCGACCACCGCAGGCTCCAGCCGTTCGGCTTTGCCCGCAGACTATTGCTGTCGTCTATAGACTATCACAATAGTCTACGTTTGTCAAGAGAAAAATGCGGCGCGTTGCGCGGCGCTATCGCCGCCGCGAATGAAAAATGAAGAAGGAAGCGCGCCACGCGCCATGAAGCGCGCCGTAGTGCGGCAGCGACAGCGCCGCACCTTGGCTCCCCTGTGTAAAGAATGACGGCTGCGAGCGCCGCACCCAAGGCTCCCCTGTGTAAGGGGGGACGGCTGCGAGCGCCCGCACCCAA
>USIH01000040.1 GCA_900554705.1 uncultured Eubacteriales bacterium | reverse complement strand
GGGCGTTGACGACCGACGCGCCGACGCCGTGCAGGCCGCCGGAGACCTTGTAGCCGCCGCCGCCGAACTTGCCGCCTGCGTGCAGAACGGTATAGACGACCTCGAGCGCAGGCTTTCCGGTCTGCGCCTGAATGTCGACCGGAATACCGCGTCCGTCGTCGCAGACCGTAACGGAATTGCCGGCATTGATGGTCACAGTGATGTGCTTGCAGAAGCCCGCAAGCGCCTCGTCGATGGAATTGTCGACGATCTCATAAACCAAATGATGCAGGCCGGAAGCGGAGGTCGAGCCGATATACATACCTGGGCGCTTGCGCACCGCCTCCAATCCCTCCAAAACCTGAATTTGGGAAGCATCGTATTCATTTGCTCTGATTTCTTCGGACATAAACCGTCCTCCTTACGTCATTTTCGAACTGTTCCCTACTGCGCTTTTCCAGCGCGGCGGAACCGATCTGCGTCAAAACGACGCGATCCATATCGTATTCTTCCGTCAGGATAAAGCTCTTGGGAAGCTCGCCCGTGAGGGCAAGCACTTCACCGCGCTGCTCCGCCTCGCGCAGAAAGGCGCGCGTAAAGCGGGAGACGGAAGTGTTTTCCAAATCAAAAATACCGATCACGGAGCTGTCGCGCAGGGCATAGTCCGCACCGATGGACAGATACATACGCTCCTCCTCTATTCCACCGCGCCGTCGCGGATATGAAACACCTGTCCCAGATCCGTCAGCCGATCCGTCTCGCAGCAGGTGATGAACACCTGACCGCCGGACAGGCAGTTGAGCACGAAATTCTGCCGTCCTGCGTCCAATTCCGACAGCACGTCGTCCAGCAGCAGGACAGGTTCCTCGCCGCTCTCGCGCCGCAGAAGCTTACGCTGCGCCAATTTCAGCGAAATGGTCGCCGTGCGCAGCTGCCCCTGCGAGGCATAGAGCGCGGCCGGAAGCTCGTTTACCGTCGTTTCAAAATCGTCCTTATGCGGGCCGGAGAGGCACTGTCCGCTCTCCAATTCCGCCTGACGGTGCGTTCTCTGATGCTCCGCAAGCTGCGCACGCAGCGTATCGAGCGGCGCAAACGGATCGTCCACCGTGGAGACCGTCCGGTATTGCAGGCAAAGGCGCTCCTTTCCCTCGGAAAACTCATCGTGGAAACCCGCGGCAAGCGCACCGAGCGTCTTTAGGCAGCGGGCGCGGTAAGAGATGACGATCGCGCCGACCTGCGCCATTCTCTGATCGTATTCCGGCAGGATGTCCAGATAGGACGGCGCCTCGCGCCACGCGGACAGCAGGGCGCTCTTCTGCTCCAATAGCCTGCTGTATTCCGTGATCGCCGCCTCGTAGTTCGGGCGCAGCTGGCCGATCACATCGTCTAAAAAGCGGCGGCGGCTCTGCGCGCCCTTCTTTAGAAGATACAGATCCTCCGGACGGAACAGAACGCTCGTCAGAACACCGCAGATACCGGCGGAGGTCTTCTGTTTGACCCCGTTGAGAAACAGGCGGCGCGGTCTCCGATCAGAAAAGAGCAGCACACGAAGCTCCTGCTCCCGCTGACCGGACCAGACCTGCGCCGTCAGCTCGGCGTATTCCGCGCCGAATCGGATCAGCTCCTGTTCTCTTTTGGCGCGAAATGCGCGGGCCGTGGAAAGGTAGGCGATTGCTTCCAAAAGATTGGTCTTGCCGTTGGCATTGCCGCCGACCAAGAGGTTGACGCCGGAGACAAACTGCGGCTCGGCCTCCGCGTAGTTGCGAAAATCCTTGAGATAGAGATTTTTAAGAAACATGGGAGACCAAGTAGGTAACGCCGTCGAAGACGACGCGGTCGCCGTCTACCAGCTTTTTGCCGCGCATAAGGCAGGCCTCGCCGTTGACGGAGACTTCGCCGTTCTGAATGAAATTCTTTGCCATACCGCCGGACGGAACGGCATTTGCAAGCTTCAAAAAGCTCTCCAATTTGATAAAATCCGTCGTGATCTGTACGGGGATCTCTTCCGCGCTGACGCGGCGCACACGAACCTTCATTGTTTTCTCCTTATCCGTGCAGCCGGACGGGCAGCACCATGTAAGCAAAATCGTGCTTGCCGCCTGCGGGCGTGAAGACGATGGGGCTGAGTCCGTTTTGCAGCTCCAGCGTGACCTCCTCGTCCGGAACGGCGCGCAGCGCGTCTAACAGATAGCGGCAGTTAAAGCCGATCTCCAGCTCGCCGCCGTTGCCGGCGACCGCGCAGGTGTCATGCGCCGATCCGATCGTATTGACCGTGCGCAGATCCGCAACGTTTTCTCCGAAAACGCAGCGAACGGGACTTTTGATCTTTTCCGAAGTGATCAGGCTGACGCGCTCGATGGAATTGGTCAGCTCCGCCACGTTCGCCGTCAGGATGACGCTGTTTTTCGTCGGCACCACGCGCCGCCAGTCGATGAACTCGCCTTCCAAAATGCGGCAAACCAGCGTCGCGTCGCCGATTTGGAAGAGAATGTGCTTCGCGCCGAGTGTGAAGACGACCGGCTCGTCCGTATCGGTCAGGATCTTTTCCACCTCGCGCAGCGCAGCGGCGGGGACGACGAACTTCAGCTCGCGCCCTATCGGCTCTTCGCTGTGCCACGTGCGGCGCGCAAGACGGGAGCTGTCCACGGCGACCATGGTGATGCCGCCGTCGCTGACCTCCATGAGGCAGCCGGTGTGGATGGGGCGCGCCTGATTCTCCGAAACGGAGAAGATCACGCCGCTGATCATCTCGCGCAGAACGTTCTGCGGCATACGGATGCCCTTTTCGGAATTGACGTCCGGAAGCTCGGGATAGTCGTCCGCGTCCATCGCGGTGATGCGGAAGGAAGACGCTCCGGCGCGGATGGAGACTTGCAGCTTGTCGTTTACCTCGACGGAGACGATCTCGTCGGGCAGCTTGCGCACGATGTCAAAGAACAGGCGCGCGGGCATGACGCAGGCGCCCGCTTCTTTCACGGAAGCGCCGACGCGGACGGAGATGCCCGTCTCGAGGTTGTAGCCGGTCAGGACGATGCCGACGCCTGCGCGGATCAAAATACCCTCCAAACAGGGGATCGTGCTCTTCTGAGCGACGGTGCGGGAGGTCACGGAGATCGCGGAGACCAGCAGCGCTTTTTCACAGGAGAATTTCATAAGAGAAGCCTCGCTTTCTTTCTGATAAAAGAGATAGGAAGGAAATAGATGTAGTAGTTATATTAGGGGCTGTCAAATTGTGTATAACCTCAAAAAACGTCGGCGCGGCAAGGTTTTTCGGGCACAAGAAAGATGTGCATAAGAAAAACGGTTTTACACAGAGAAAAGGAAATAAGAGGTTATGCACACAAAAGTTTTCCACATTGCACAGGGGCTGTGCACTACAGACGGGCGTCGATGTTCGCGGAAATGTCGCGCAGATTGTCCTGCATCCCGCTGCCGGAATTGGAAAGCTCCTGCTCGATGCGGTTGCAGGCGTACATTACCGTGGTGTGATTCTTTCCGAACTCCTTGCCGATGTCGGGATAGGACATCTCGGCGAGCTTTCGGATGAGATACATGGCGACCTGACGCGCCTCGGCTGTGGTCTTGTTTTTCTGCGTGCCGCGCAGCACGGCGCTGTCGATGGAATAGAAGCGGCAGACCTCGTTGATGATCAGCTCTGCCGTGGGGCGCTGTTTTTCGCGGACGATCTCCTTGATGACGCGTGAGACGTGCTCCACCGTGATGCTCCAGCGCTCAAGATCGTGGTAGGCCTTGATCTTCTTCACGGCGCCTTCGATCTGGCGGACGTTGTTCGTGATGTTCTCCGCCAAATAGTCGCAGACGTCGTCCGGCAGTTCCAGACCGAGCGAGAGCGCCTTGGTCTTGATGATGGCGCGGCGCGTTTCGTAGTCGGGCGGCTGAATGTCGACCATCAGGCCGCATTCAAAGCGCGTTTGCAGGCGCTCTTCCAGACGGTTGATCTCGCTGGGGCTGCGGTCGGAGGTCAGGACGATCTGACGGTTCGCCTCATAAAGGGAATTGAAGGTGTGGAAAAATTCCTCCTGCGTCTCCTTTTTACCGGCGATGAACTGAATGTCATCGATCAAAAAGAGGTTTGCGGAGCGATATTTGTCGCGGAATTCGAAGTTTTTGCCCGTGCGGACGGCTTCGACAAATTCGTTTAGGAACTGGTCGCCCTTGATGTAAACGATGTTATAGTCCGGATGCTTTTTCTGAATGCGGTTTGCGATGGCATAGAGCAGGTGAGTCTTGCCAAGGCCGCTCGGGCCGTAAAGGAAAAGCGGATTATACACCGTGGTGCGCTCTTCGGCCACCGCCTCGGCGGCGGAAAACGCATGCTTATTAGAGGAGCCGACGACGAAGGTGTCGAAGGTGTAGTCGGAATTGAACTCGGCAAAGTTGCGGCGGTTGTTTTTCGCCGTGTACTGCGGAAGCTCCTCTTCGTCGAGCACCACGAGCTTGACCTCCGTTTGAAACTGGTCGCGCATCGCCGCACAGATCAGATCGGAATAGCGGGTGAGTATGACGTCCTTACGGAAGGGAGAGGGGGAATAGATCACGAGCTTTTGTTCCGTCAGCTCGATGATCTCCGCGTCGTCAAAATAGGAGGTGACGGCGGCAGCCGGAGAGTGCTGCTCCAGATAAAAAAGCACCCTCGACCAGACATAGGCATTGGAGTACATGACCGGCTCCTTTCATCTATAATTCTACCCGCTAATTCTACCACAAAACGCGTAAAAATGCAAGCGATACTACTAAATAGAGGAATTGTTTGGATAACGATTGCAAGACGGGACAAAATATGCTATAGTGTGGGAGACAAAACGAACCAAAAGAGGAAAAAGTATGCTTGAACTACAACATCTTTCCTACCGCGCGGAGGGAGAAAACGGTGCAGTCGACATTCTGCACGACATTTCGCTGACGGTGGAAGATCAGAAATTCGTTGTCATCACCGGCCCGAACGGCGGCGGAAAGACGAGTCTTGCCCGCGCGATCATGGGCATCAATCCTGTCAGCGGCGGAAAGATCTTCTGGAACGGTACCGATATGACCGACCTTTCCGTCACGCAGCGCGCCAAGCTCGGCATTTCCTACGGATTTCAGCAGCCGCCGCGCTTTAAGGGGATGAAGGTGCGCGACCTTCTCAATGTGGCGGCGGGCAAGCCGATGAGCCATAACGAGGCGTGCGCTTACCTGACGCGCGTGGGTCTGTGCGCCCGTGACTATATCGACCGCGATGTGGACGCTTCCCTTTCCGGCGGCGAGGTAAAGCGCATCGAGATCGCCACGGTTCTGGCGAGAAATTGCAGCCTGATGATCTTTGACGAGCCGGAGGCGGGCATCGACCTGTGGTCGTTTGCGCGCCTGACGGAGACGTTTCAGGAGATTCACGACAAAAAAGAGGCGACCATCCTCATCATTTCGCATCAGGAGCGGATCATCCGTCTGGCCGACGAGATCGTTCTTGTCGCAAACGGCGCGATCTCCGCGCGCGGCAGCGTAGAGGAAATCTATCCGAAGATCATGGCGGACACGAGAATGGGCTGCAACCTTCTGGAGGTGGAAAGGTCATGCTGAACGAAGTACAGAAGCATATTTTGCAGATCGTTGCGGACATGAAGGACGAAGGAACGGGCGCGGTCAACATCCGTTCGGACGGGAAAAAGCTCTTCCGCCGCAACAGCGAGCATATCGAGATCACCTCCAAGACCGACCGCGACGGGATCGACATCCGCATCGCCCCCTTTACCAGGGGAGAGACGGTCAGCATTCCGGTCGTTCTGACGCAGGGCGGCCTGAAGGACATGGTCTATAACGACTTTTTCGTCGGCGAGGGCGCAGACGTGACCATCGTCGCCGGCTGCGGCATTCACAACTGCTCCTCCTGCGATTCGCAGCACGACGGCATCCATACCTTCTACGTGGAAAAAAATGCCCGTGTGCGCTATATTGAAAAGCACTACGGAGAAGGCGAGGGCGGCGGCAAGCGCATTTTGAACCCGCAGACCATCCTCTATCTGGACGAGGGCGCAAGCGTGACGCTGGAGACCTCGCAAATTCGCGGCGTGGACAACACAAAGCGCTACACCCGCGCGGAATGCCGCGGCGATAAAAGCGAAATCGTCATTCGGGAAAGCCTGTTGACGCACGAGGAGCAGCACGCCGTGAGCGAAATGGACGTTTTTTTGAACGGTTTTGATTGCAAAACGCAGGTGGTCTCCCGTTCGGTCGCGCAGGACGGCTCCAGTCAGGTTTTTTATCCGCGCGTGACGGGAAACAATCAGTGCTTTGGCCATGTGCAGTGCGACGCCATCATCATGGGGCACGCGCGTGTGCGCGCCATTCCGGAGATCTCCTGCAATCATATGGACGCGGCGCTCATCCATGAGGCGGCCATCGGCCGCATCGCCGGTGAGCAAATTCTGAAGCTGGAAACGCTCGGTCTGACGGCGCAGGAGGCAGAGCAGAAAATTTTGGAAGGGTTCCTGCGCTGATGTTTTCCATAACGCTTTTGGCGGTCGGCAAGCTGAAGGAGCCGTTTTATCTTGCGGCTGTGAGCGAATATTGCAAGCGTTTGAGCGCTTTTTGCAAGCTGACCGTGACGGAATTGCCGGAGACGCGCCTGCCGGAGGATCCCAAGCCCGCGCAGATCGCGGCGGCGCTTTCGCAGGAGGCCGAACGCATCCGCGCGGCGATACCGCGCGGCGCGTGGTTCTGTGTTTTGACGCCGGAGGGAAAGCTGCTTTCCTCGGAAGCGCTTGCGCAGACGCTCGGCAGCGTAAAAAACGGAGGAAAGAGCGCCGCCTGCTTCCTGATCGGTTCCTCCTTCGGCATTGACCCGAGTATCAAGGCGCAGGCGGATCTGCGCCTGTCCTTCGGACCGATGACCTTCCCGCACCATTTAATGCGCGTGATGGCGCTCGAACAGCTCTACCGCGCCGAGGCCATCCAAGCCGGAACAAAATACCATAAATAAAACGCATGGAGTTTTTCCGTACCCGTAAAATGAAGGTAGACACCCGCAAACGTGTGGGTGTCTACCTTCATTTTACGGGTGAATAGATCAGATCAGCTGCTGCTCGTTGATCATGAGCTTGAATTGCAGCCCCAGCTTCTCCGCTGCCTTGCGGCAGAGCACCATGCGTTGCAGAAAAATTTCAAAATAGTCCATCACGGAACCGTAGTGCGTGTCAACGGAGAGCTTCAGCTTGATAAGGGTGTGCGCCTCGTTGATCTTCAGCTCCGCACGCGTGACGGAATAGTTGACGCGGTCGTGGATGTCAAAGGAGGCGATCTCCTGATTGCGCACGCGGTTTCTCCGCACGTCGCTCTTATCGGCGAGGATGAGCGCGGCGGCGACGGGACTGACCGGAACGCCGGTGCCCTCGTCGTGGTTGCCGATGGCCGAGACGATCACGCCGATCTCATCGGGCGTAAAGCCGAGATGATCGAGAATGCGGAAGGCCATGACCGCGCCGCTCTGGCTGTGGTCGACGCGATTGACCAAATTGCCGATGTCGTGCAGATAACCGGCGATCTTCGCAAGCTCCGCCGTGCGCTCCGGATAGCCGAGCGTTTGCAGGATATAGCCCGCCTTCTCCGCGACCGTGGTCACATGGGCAAAGCTGTGCTCCGTGAAGCCGAGCGCGCAGAGCGAGGCGTCGGCCTGACGGATATAGGAATTGATCTCGTCGTTTTTCTTGATCTCTTCGTAAGTCAATTTCATTCCCCCTTCGGAAATGTGATCGTAAAGACCGAGCCTTTGTCCGGCTCGCTGTCCAGTTGGATGCTGGCATGGTGGATCTGCGCGGCGTGCTTGACCAGAGAAAGTCCCAGTCCCGTGCCGCCGACCTCCTTGGAGTGGCTCTTGTCCACGCGGTAGAAGCGCTCGAAGATGCGCGACTGATGCTCCTTCGGGATACCGATGCCGGTGTCCGCGACGCGCAGGCGCACCTTGCTCAGAAGGTCTTCCACCGTGACGGTCACGCTGCCGCCGCCATGATTGTATTTCAGCGCATTATCGCAGAGATTATAAACCATGCTGTAGAGCACCGGTGCAACGCCGCGCAGCATGGCGCTGCCGCCTTGCAGCGTGATGGTCACATTTGCCGCCTGTGCGGCGATCTCGAGGCTGTCCACGGCGTTTTCCGCCACACGGTAGAGATCGACCTCCTCCCAGTGCATATCGCTCCCGCCGCAGTCCAGACGCGTCAGGTCGATGGTATCCTCCACGAGCTTTGTCATGCGCTGCGACTGGCTGCGGATCTTCGAGGCGAAGGACTGAATGTCCTCCGGCCGCACCATGCCGTTTTCCAGAAGCTCCGCGTAACCGGAGATCGCGTGCAGCGGCGTTTTCAGCTCGTGTGAGACATTGGCGGTAAACTCCTGCCGGATCTGCGACGTCTTTTCCAGCTCCTCACGGTCGCGGTGGAGCTGGCGCTGCTGACGGTCGAGCTTGTGGAGCAGCGGCGCGATCTCCCGAAACTCCTCCTTGTCCAGATATTCGGCCGGATGCTCCGGATCGATCGCGTTAAACGGCTCCATGATCCGCTTGGAAAGGCGCGAGGCAAGCAGGAAGGACAGCAGCAGCGCCAAGAGAATGACGATGCAGATCGGCTGCGCGAAGCCCAAGAAGAGCATCCAGACCGTCGCCTGCACCACGGAGAGGCGGAGCACAGAGCCGTCCGAAAGCCGCTGGGCGGCATAGAGCTGCTTTTCCGACAGGGTGGAGGAATAGCGGCTGCTCTCGCCAAAGCCGTCGCGCAGCGCTTCCTTGACCTCGGCGCGCTGCAAGTGGTTTTCCATCTGGTCGGCGTTTGCGTCGGTGTCATACAGGATGCTGCCGTCGGCCGCGATCCACGTCATGCGGAAATCGTCGGCCGCAAGATCGGTGAAGTAATCCTTTCCGCAGCGCTGCACGCCTTGCGCGGCAAGGTGCGTCTGGCTGCGCAGCTGGCTGCGCTGCACGCCGGAAAAATAGCTGTAGAGCGCGCCCATGATGAGCAGGAGCGACGCAAGGAAAACGATCAGGGTGACAAACCAGATGGAGCGGAAAATTTTCTTGCTCATACCGGTTCCTCCATACGATAGCCGACGCCGCGCACGGTGACGATGCGGTCGGCGCTGTCGCCGAGTTTGGTGCGCAGCGTGCCGATATGTACGTCTACCGTTCGGGTCTCGCCGATGAAGTCCGTGCCCCAGACGGCGGAGAGGAGCTGCTCACGGGTAAAGACCTTGTCCGAATGCTCCATGAGCAGCCGCAGCAGCTCAAATTCCTTCAGTGTCAGGCTGATCGGCCGCTCGCCGACGGTCACAAGGTGGCGCGCCTTATTGAGCGTGATGTCACCGCAGCGGACGGTCTCGCTTTCGCGGTGCGGCGCGCTGCGGCGCAGCACTGCCTTGATGCGCGAGAGCATCTCCATCATGCCGAAGGGCTTGCTCAGATAGTCGTCCGCGCCCAAGTCCAGCCCGATCACCTTGTCGTATTCCGAATCCTTCGCCGTCGCCATGATAACGGGGATGTCCGCCGTGACGGGCGAAGCCTTGAGCCGCTTGAGCACGGCTATGCCGTCCTCGCCCGGCAGCATGATGTCGAGCAAAATGAGCTGAGGGCGCTCTTTTTTCATGGCCTCCCAAAAACCGGTACTCTCTTCAAAGCCCGCGGCAGAAAAGCCCGCGACGCTCAGCGTATAGATCATCAGATCGCGGATGCTGGCGTCGTCTTCCACACAGTAGATCATAAATTTCCGCCTCTTTTCTCTTTTATGCCTCTATCATACCGCAAAAATGTAAGAGAGGGTAGCCTTGTATTGTAAAGTTTCTGTAAAAAGGGAACCCCCTCCGGTTTTTGCCGGAGGGGGAGAGGATTATAACGATTAGTGGGACAGGAAGAACATGGCCGTGAAGAGCAGGCCGATGATCCAAGTGCCGAGCTTGATCTCCTTGACTTTGCCGGAGAAGAGCTTGATGAGGATGTAGGAGATGAGGCCGAAAGCGATGCCGTAGGAAATGTTGTAGGAGAACGGCATCATGGTCATCGTCAGGAACGCGGGAACGGCAGAGGCAGGATCGACCCAGTCGATGTCTTTCACGCCGCCGATCATCAGGATGCCGACGTAGACCAGAGCAGCCGCCGTGGCGCAGGTCGGGATGAGCTTTGCCACCGGAGCGAGGAACATGGCGATGAAGAACATCGCGGCGCAGGCGACGGAGGTAAGACCGGTACGGCCGCCCTCGGCGACGCCGGCGGAGGACTCGACAAAGGTGGTGACGGTGGAGGTGCCGCAGACGGCGCCGAAGCAGGTCGCGACGGCGTCGGCGAGCATCGCCTTTTCCATGCGGGGAACGTTGCCCTTCTCGTCGAGCAGGCCGCCGACGGAGCAGGCGCCGAAGAGGGTGCCGAGGGTATCGAACATATCGACCATGCAGAAGGCAAGCATCGAGGTGATGAAGGTCACGATGAAGTCGCCCATGCCGTTTGCATCGATGTAGCCGGAGAAGTTAAAGCCTTCGGTGAAGACCTTGAAGAAGGAGTGGTCGAAGAAGTCGCGGAAGGGCTGGATGATATCGAGCGAGAGATTGCTCTTCACGCTGGTCTCATAGAACTCACCGACAGAGACAAAGCCGAGCAGGTAGTACAGCACGGCGCCGCCGATGATGCCCCAGAACACGGCGCCCTTGACCTTCTTCTTGCTCAGGACGGCGATGCCGATGATGGCGAAGATGGTCACGAGGATGGGCATGATCTCGGCCCACGTGGTGGAGCCGAAGGCGATGTTGAAGGAATGCAGGCCGACCTTGGTGGACGGATCGCCGACGATAAGGTTGACGTTCTGCATACCGAGGAAAGCGATGAACAGGCCGATGCCGGCGGAGATAGCCATCTTGACGGCCTTGGGGATCGCCTCAAAGATGACGCGGCGCAGACCGGTGACGGTCAGGATGACGAAAACAAGGCCGTCGATCAGAACCATGACCAGTGCGTTTGCGTAGGTGAACTTCATACCCATGCAGATGGTGAAGACGAAGAAGGCGTTGAGGCCCATGCCGGACGCCTGCGCGAGCGGCAGCTTTGCCATCAGGCCGATGAGCAGCGTGCCGACGACGGCGGAGATCGCCGTTGCGATGTAGACGGAATTGTACAGGACACCGTCCAAGGCGCTGAACATTCCGGCGTTAACGACCAGAATGTAAGCCATTGCCATGAAGGTGGTGATGCCTGCGACGATTTCCGTCCTTACGGTTGTTTGGTTTTTGCGTAGCTGAAAGAACTTTTCCATAATTACTCCCTCCATAATTTTTTGTGGATGACCACGGTTTTATCTTAACATAGGACGTCGGAAATTACAACAAAAATTTTTCGGTTTTCTAAAAAATTTTAGCTATTTCGACAGCTCCTCCGCTTCCACCGGCGTGAAGCAGAAATGTGTCACGTCAAACAGGCCAAGATCCGTCAGCTTCAGCTCCGGAATGACCGGCAGCGACATGAAGCACAGGGTCATGATCGGCTCGACCCCCGTGTCGATCCCCAGCTCGCGGAACGCGGCCTCGTGCAGCGCCGTCAGCCGCTCGTCGACCCACTGGCCGGTCTGGTCGCTCATCAGTCCCGCCACGGGCATGGGCATACGCTCGATGACCTTGCCGTCGCGCACAAGGACGATGCCGCCCTCCTGCTGCGCAAGCGCCTCGACCGCGCAGGCCATTTCGTCGTCGCTCACGCCGACGGTGATGATATTGTGCGAATCGTGCGCGACGCTCAGCGCCACCGCACCTGCGCGGATGCCGTAGCCGCCCAGCAGGGCGCAGGCGACGTTGCCGGTGTTCTTATGCCGCTCGACGACCGCCACCTTGACGATGTCCTCGTTCGGGTCGCGGACAAAGTCGCCGTCCGCGTCGCGCCGGATGCGTGCGATGCGATCCTTCGTCACAACGCCGCCCGGGACGATCTGGATGACGTGCACAAGGTCGCTCTTCAGGTGCATCTTCAGCCTCGCGGCGGAGAAATCCTTCAAATGGACGCTGCCCTTGACGGGGGAAATATCGTGCCGGTGCACCTCGGGCAGGTACGCACCGTCCTGCGCGCAGAGCTTGCCGTTGATCCAGACCCGATGCACGCGGAAGTCCTTCAGATCCTCAAACAGGACGATGTCCGCACGCAGCCCGGGGGCGATCGCGCCGCGATCCTTCAGTCCCCAGCACTCGGCGGCGTTGAGCGTCGCCATGCGCAGGGCGGTGACGGCGTCGAGTCCCTCCTCGACGCAGATGCGCAGGTGATTGTCCAAATGCCCCTCGCTGAAGATCGTCTTCGGCTGGCGGTCGTCGGAGCACAGCAGACAGCGGCGGCTGTTTTCGGGTGTGACGCCCTTGAGCAGCGGGCGCAGATTATGGCAGGCGGAGCCTTGCCGCAGCAGGACATACATACCGCGCTCGATGCGCGCGTGCATCTCCTCCACCGTGCTGCACTCGTGGTCGCCGCAGATGCGTGCGGCGCAGTAGGCATTGAGGTCCTTGCCCAGAACGGCCGGCGCGTGGCCGTCGATGAGCTTACCGGCATTTTTGGCGACAAGCAGCTTGTCGAGCACGCCTTCGTCTGCGCCGATGACGCCGACGTAGTTCATAAACTCGCCCAGACCAAGGATATCCTCGCGCAGGATCGGCTCCTTCATCTGCTCGGCGTCGATCACCGCGCCCGCGTTTTCAAAGGGCGTCGCGGGGACGCAAGAGGGGAGCATATACTTGATGTCCAGCGCGGCGTCCTTCGCCGCCTCCATCATGTAGTCCAGACCCGTAATTCCGCAGACGTTGACGATCTCGTGCGGGTCGGCGATGATGGTCGTGCCGCCGTGCGGCACCAGAAGACGGCTGATCTCCTCGGGCGTGACATAGGACGACTCGATGTGGATATGGCTGTCGATCAGGCCGGGCGCCGCGTAGGCGCCCCTGGCTTCGACCGTCTGCGCTCCCTCGTAGTCGCCGACGCCCGCGATCCATCCATCGCACAGCGCGATGTTCCCCTCCGTGATCTTGCCGGAATAAACGTCGACGATGCGGCAGTTCCGGATCACCGTATCGGCGGGGATCCTTCCGGCCGCAACGTCAATGAGCTTTTTCAGTTCTTGCCTTGTCATGGCATTCAACTCCTTTCCCCTTTTACTATAGCACGCGGCACGTGTCTATGGATACGGAAAAAATCCGGTTTTTCAAAATTCGGCAAAAGGCGCAAAAAAGCGCCGAAGCGCATCGCGCTCCGGCGGGATTTTTTGTGCGTTTTTTACCAATAGCGGCTTCCCCAGTTTTCGAAGTTCCATTCGTCGCTGTAGGGACTGTACTCATAGTCGATGTAGAGCAGTTTCCCGTTTGATGGGATGAAATTGGTGGGATAATAGTCAATGTTCAGACCCGCGGGATAGAGCAGGCGGCACATTTGCTCGACCTGCGCACGCCACGGTTCGAGCGGCAGCCCCTTCTGCTTTCGCTCCGCGATGGTGTCGCCCTCGATGTACTCTTTCAGGATGCGCTCGCGCGCACGGTCGGCGTCCAGCAGGCGGGGCATGGGGATGCCCAGCGCGGAAAGGCGCGCATAGGCGTCCATCTCCGCCGCGAACTTGTCGCCGAACTGGTAGTAGTCGCACGGCTCATGGTGCAGCTGCTTGAGCACGTAAAGCGACGTGCCGTCCGTGACCAGATAGGAATAGCCGCCCTTACCCTTTCCGAGCAGGCGCACGGGCTGATAGATGCGGGAGGCGAGCGTCAGCGGCTCCATCAGGCCTCGAAGACCTTCTTGAGCTTGGCAAAGCGCGGCAGACCGTGCTCATAGCGCAGAGCGGTCTGACCCTCGATCAGCGGCGCGCAGTAGCGCAGGAAGTCCTCGGTCACGTGGCAGCCGTCCGGCGTGATCCACTCCTGCGGGACCTTCTTTTCGTAGTTTGCGACCTTCTCCAGATCGAACAGCTCATAGCGGCAGGCATAGCCGTTCTCGTCGCGGTCGCAGACGAAGCCGACCATCTTGCCGGTCTTACCGGCCAGCGCGGACTCCACGGCGATCTTGCCGGACCGGAAGGATTCCTCAATGTCGCGGCTGGAGGCGCAGTGTGCCGCGCAGCGCTGGAGCAGGGAAAGCTCGATGCCGCGCACCTTCACGTCGAGCGCGCGCGTGACCTCGTCGGCAAGGCGGGCGGCAAGGCCGCCGAGCTGCGCATGGCCGAAGCCGTCGGTGCCGGAGGTCTTCGCCTCGGAAACGAAGCTGCCGTCGGCATAGTGGATGCCCTCGGAGACGGCGACGATGCAGTTCTTCTTCTCCTCATAGCGCTTGGAGACGTCGGCGACGAACTTGTCCATGGAGCCGTCGGAAAGCGCGGCGGCGATGGCTTCGTTGACGCCCTTCATCAGGGAATCGTTGCCCTTCATGACGCCGATCGCGGAACCGGCAACATCATAAGGAACGTCGCAGACGATGACAAGCTCGGGATAGTTCTTGGCATAGTTCTCGGCGACAGCGGTCTCGATGAATGCGCCGTCGAGCTTGTCGTTCAGCAGATCGCCGATGATGTCGGTGACCTTGGTCAGGGAGACGATGTCGGCGTCCGGGGTGTTCTCAACAGCCAGATCGTACTGGATGGAGCCGTTCTGCGCACCGATGGAGTACTCAGCCTTGTTGGCGGAAGCCAGATCGGTGAACTGATCGGCCTTGTCCTTGACGGTGACGAA
>USIH01000039.1 GCA_900554705.1 uncultured Eubacteriales bacterium | reverse complement strand
AGATACCGTCGCCGGTGCCGTTCATGAGGCCGTTTGCAAGGGCGTAGCCGACGCTCTCCTTGTACCACGCGTTCGCGGGAAGATCCTTAAAGTCTTCATATTTCGGCGTGTTGTCAACCGGCGGCTGGTAGTTCGGGTCCTTCTCGCCGCAGACGGTGCACTTGCCGTCCTTGTAGCTGTGTCCCAGCGCGTCCGTGTAGGCGTTTTTGTAGTTCTCGCCGCAGCGGCTGCACGTGTGGAGCGTGTAGCCGCCCTCCGTACACGTCGGAAGGACAACGGTCTGCCTGTAGTCGTGCCCCAGCGCATCGACCGCCGCGTCTTCATGCGCTGCGCCGCAGACGGCACAGGTGTGCGTCGTGTGCCCCCCTTGCGTACAGGTCGGAGCAACAACGGTCTCCGAATACCGGTGGCCGGTCGCGGGCAGCACACGCTGCGAAAGCAGTCTCCCGCACAGGGTGCAGACGACTTTTTCGCTGCCGTCCTGCGTGCAGGTCGCCTCGATGCGCTCCGTGCGCGTCTGCGCATGGTCGCAAACCTTCGGTGCGGTCGTATAGTAGATCGTCCCGCCGCTTCCGTCCTTCCGATAAAGGTTTACCGGTTGCAGCGACGCGCCGCGGCTATAGCGGAAGCGCCGGAGCAGGCCGTTTGCATCAAAGCGCAGCATGCTGCCGCTCTCGCCCTCGATGCACACGTTATCCTGCACGAAGCTGATCCGATTGGGATAGGGCGTTTCCTTGCTGATGTCCATGCCGTTTTGATTGCTGCTCGTTCCGATATACCAGCCGGAAGCCGTCCGGATGGAATACGATGTGTCGTCAAGCAGCTCCACGGTCACGCAAAGGCCCTCGCCGTCCTCTGCGGCGATCACGCCGTCGCGGATCGTAACGGTGCGGTAGTTCCCGACGGTGTCCGGACGATCCAGCGCCGCGTCAAACACCGCGCCGCTCCCCTCGCAGACGATCAGGTAAGTACCGATCCAGTTTTCCGGCATCTCCGTTACGGCGACATACTCCCCCGTCCCCGTGCTGTCTTCCCGCAGTTGGACGCGGCGGTAGAGCGCGTAGAGATCGGCGTTTCCGTTGGGCAGGTAGGTTGTCTGCAACAGCGTCGGTCTTTCCTCCGTCTCCTCCGGCATCTCCGTGTCCGTCCACCCGATAAAGACGTAGTCTCCGACGTCTTGCACCGTGGGCAGCTCCGTCGCGTCTCCCGCGTAGACCGTTGTTTTCCATGTCTGCGCGCCGCCATGCCATGTCAGGGTATATTTCTCTTTTTGCGCAAAGCTGACTGCAACCGTGCAGTCCGTCTGCGCGTGGACAAAGATCCGGTTTTCCGTAAGGCGCAGCGTCGCCTCTCCGGCCGTCACCTCGGCGGAAGCGAGATAGCACCCCTCCGCCGGATCGGCAAGGATCGTGCTCCCGCTGACGCGGACGCTGCCCCATGCCGCCTCATTGACTGTCGCAGTCACAAGGTGCTGCGGATAGAGCGTCCATGTAGAGGCGACCGTTTGCACGGCGTCAACATTGCCCTGTCCCGGGTAATCATCCTCCGTGGAGGCCACGACGGGAAATGCGGCGTGATTCCTCCGCGCCACCTCCACCGTGGCATAGGAATAGGCGGGATCCCACGCGCCGAGCGCCTCCTTCATAGCGGCGCACGCCGCCGACACACTGCTGCCCGCGATCACCGCGTCCCAAAAATACCGTGCGTACTGCGCATCGCCGATGAACGTGACCGATTGCGAATAGCCAAATACCGTCTCCACGCCACGTGCGCGCAGCGGCGCGCACAGGCCGTCCGTCGCCATGCCGAGGCAGTTCCCCATCCACAAAAGGCTCTGCGGCGCGTCGGCTGTCATATGGTTGGCGATCGCCGTGCCGTCAACGCAGTAGTACTGCATCGTGCCGTTGGAGCCGGCGTAAAACGCATGATAATACGTCCCGTAAGTTCCCTCGACCGCCTGCATATCCTCCGCGGTCAGGCCTTCGTTGGTCTGTAGGCAAAGGTAGGAACTGTTGGCGCGCGAGGTGCAGTCGTCACCCTTCTCATAATCCGTCAGTCCGTGCGAATCCAGAAGCGTTACGGCGCACTGCTGCATCGCCCCCGCGATCGCGTCGATCGTTGCCTCCTGACGCACGTAGCGCGCAGCGTTTCCCTGCAATGCCGCTGCGATCTGCTCAGCCTCGTCTGCGTACAGCTCCGTAAAGTTTTCGTCCAGCCCAAAATACGGCTGGAACACCGCCACAGACGCGCTCTTCGGCCAGCCGCCGCGCACCGAGACACTGCTGCCGCGCTCGGCCGCGTCCGCGCTTCTCACACGCGCGCGCAGCGACGGCGCATAGCCGCAGGCAACGCCCTGAACGGTCTGCCACGACAAAAAATCGCCGTTTCTGCAGAGCGTCCCTTCCCGATAGGTTTCCGAGTCCGTGACGGCCTGCGCAACCTCATCGGTCAGGAGCACGTAATCCGACGCGGAGGCCTCGGAGGCCGTCTCCATAGGGATGGCGCGCTGCTCAATGTACTCGATCTGCTTCCAGACGTCCTGCTCCACCGCCGCGAAGGCGCTGCGCGGCAATTCTTCTCTCTGCGGAGGCGCGGCGTAAACCGTCCCCGCAAGGCAGAGCACCAAAAGCACAGCCAACAGTCGTTTCATGTCTGTCTCCTAAAACTCGACCGGCTCGTTGAGCGGCCGTTCCAGCAACTCCGGCTCCTGAAGCAGCCGCTTGAGCAGCCGTATCGACTTTGCGTAATAGTAGCCGTCGGCGAGGCGCTCGTCAATGGTGAGGCCAAGGTCAACGGTCTCGTGCATCGTTGCCGTGCCGTTTTCGTCAAACGACGCCGTCCGCTTCTTTTCGCCGATGAGGCAGAAGACGGAATTGGTGCCCCAGTTGGTCAGGTGGTGATAGCCGCTTTTCAGATGCAGCGAGCCGACGTTGGAAAGCACGACGGAGGAATAATACGGATCCGTCTCGATAAGTGACGCGGGGCACTTGCCGTGCTTGTCGAGCTTCGTCACGATCCAGATCAGGAACTTGGACAAAAAGCGCGGCATCTTGTTAAACATCTCCATGCTCTGTGTCGAGCTGTCGATCTTGTCGCTCCGGCAGGACATCACCTGCTTTTTGATCTTTTCATGGATGGTAGGCAGCGTGTCCTCCGGCGTCGTATGGACAAAGGCCAGCGCCTCCGCTCCGTTGTCTGCAAACTGCTTCTTTACCACAAACGCGGCGGAGACCTCGTTGCGCTGGTAGACGTTCTTGTTGGCGATAAACCGGTTCATCTTCGGGCGCAGCGTGATGGTCTTGAGCAGCGCGGCAACGATCAGGTGGAACATGGTGTACTTATACTCCGTCTCCTGCGCGTTGCGTCGCTCGAGATAGGCATTGATGTTTTCCAGCTCGATCCGCTCGGAGATATAGGCCTCGTTGTCGCAGCGGTTCGGGTAGAGCAGCGGCACGATAAAGTGCATCGGATCCAGATCGCGCAGCAGTTTCCCGTCCTTCCGGTCGCCGAAGCGGCGGCGTTCTTTCTTTTCTGCCATTGTTTCTCTCCCTCTCTTTTTTTGTCGTAGTATTATACCATAACGGCGCTTTTTTGTCCAGTCCCGACACTTTTCTTCGTTAAATTTCCGAGCGGCGGCCTTGCATTTTGGAGGAAAAACGGATATGATGGGAAAAAGGAGGTCGCCTACCATGAGAAAACTCTGTCTTCTGCTCGCGCTGGCGCTGCTGCTTGGCTCTGCCGCGCACGCCTTTGAGGATACGCAGGCGCACTGGGCGCAGGAATACATTGAACGCTGCGTGGAGCAGGAACTGTTCAACGGCATCAGCGAAACGCGATTTGATCCGGACGGGATCATGACGCGCGCCATGTTCGTCACCGTTCTCGGACGTCTGGAGGGCGTCGACGCCGAAAACTGGAGCGGCGACGAGCGCTTCTTCGCCGACGTCGACCCGCAGGCCTACTACGCGCCCTATGTCGCATGGGCGGTGTGCAGCGGCATGGTCAACGGCATGACGCCGACGACTTTTGAACCCGACACGCCCATCACCCGCGAGCAAATGGCAAAGCTCATCGCGTATTACATAGACGGCATGGGGCACACGCTTTCCGCGCAGTCGCAGGAGGACGTCGTTTTTGCCGACGCGGGAACGATCTCCGCATGGGCAGCGGAATCCGTGGAGTCCCTGCGGACAAGCAGCATCCTGAAAGGCGCACCGGACGCAAACGGCGCTCTGCGCTTTTCGCCCCAAAAGGTCGGCACGCGCGCCGAATGCGCCGCCATATTTTGCAGGGTTGCCGAGCAGCTCGCGCGCAATCCGTCGCCGCCCGCCGTGCCGGAAACCCTCACGCTGGCGCAGAGCGACATCTCTCTTGCCGCGGGCGAGACCTACCGGCTGCTTGCCGTGACGGAGCCTTCGGATGTGGCCTATCCGCTGTACTACCACTGCTTCCAGCCGCAGGTCGCCGCCGTGGATGAAGACGGAACGGTCTCCTATGTCGGCGCAGGCACGGCAACCGTCGGCGTGTACGCCGCAAACGGGCTGCACGCCGTCTGCCGCGTAACGTGCGGTCGTGACCTTGCCGGTGCGGACGAGAGCTTTGAAGATAAGTGTATGCGCCTGTTCGGGCAGGTCGTCGCGCAGCCAAAGCTCTACTACGCCGGTTCGGACGGCGTTTACGACGCGCAGGACTACGCGCGCGCCGCAGCGGACATGGTACAGGTCACGGTGCGGACATGGGATCTGGACAAAAACGGGGAAAAGTACACCCGCACCTTTACGATCACCGTGCACAAAAACCTTGCAGACACGGTCGTCCAGATCTTTGACGAGATCTATCAGGGGCAGGAGCGCTTCCCGATCCATAACATCGGCGGCTTCAGCCACGGCGGGCGCTCCGAGCACACCATCGGCTGCGCCATCGACCTGAACTGGGAAGAAAACTACTACTATAATCCGAAGACCGGCGAGCAGGTGGGCGACCACTGGCTTCCCGGAGAAGATCCCTATTCCATCCCGCTCGACGGCGAGGTCGCAAGGATCTTTGCAAAATATGGCTTTACTCAAGGTGCCTATTGGCAGAGCGGTACCGTGGATTATATGCACTTTAGCTACTTCGGCGAGTGACCATAAAAAATCGGGAGGATCCAGTGATCCTCCCGATTTCTTATTTTTCAGTTAAAATCGCAAGGGCGGGGGCAAGCTCGGACGGATCCAGCTCCTCCGCTCTGCCGCTGTCGCACTTTTCCGCGACGGCAGGGTCGATCGGCAGGCGCGCCAGAACCGGCAGATGGAACTCCTCCGCCACCTCGGCAAGATGACTCTTGCCAAACAGGTGATGCTCCCTGCCGCAGTCGGGGCAGCGGAAATAGCTGTAGTTTTCCACCAAGCCTAAAACGGGCACGTGCATCATGTTCGCCATGCGCACCGCTTTGGAGACGATCATGGAGACCAGCTCCTGCGGAGAGGTGACGATGATCACGCCGTCGATCGGAAGCGACTGGAAGACCGTCAGCGGCACGTCGCCGGTTCCTGGCGGCATATCGACAAACATATAGTCCACATCGTCCCAGTAAACGTCCGTCCAGAACTGTTTGACCGCACCGGCGATGATCGGTCCGCGCCAGAGGACGGGGTCCGTCTCGTTATCCAGCAGCAGATTGATGGACATGATCTGAATGCCGCTTTTGCTGACCGCCGGAAAAATACCTTCCTCCGTGGCACCGGCGCACTCACACACGCCGAAGGCCTTCGGGATGGACGGCCCCGTAATGTCCGCGTCCAGAATCGCCGCGCGCTTGCCTGCGCGCTGCGCCGCCACCGCCAGCATGGAGGTGACGGTGCTCTTGCCGACGCCGCCCTTGCCGGAGACGACCGCGATCACCTTTCCGACGCGCGCTTTGTCGTTCAGTTTCGCAAGCAGGCTCTCCGCGCTCCGTTCTCCGCAGCTCTCGCCGCAGGATGAGCAGTTGCCGCCGCATTGTTCGCTCATGTTAAACTCTCCTTTTTTATTCGTTTTCTAACTGTGCCGCCGCCGTTTCCCACTGCGTCATCAGTTCTTCCAGCAGTTGATCCTCGCGCTCCTTTTCCGCCGTCAGGCGCACAAGCTCCTGATAGTCCGTGGCCGCCGCGCGCAGCGCCTCATCGAGCGCCGCGATCTTCCGTTCCTGTTCGTCAATCTGCCGCTCCAGCCGCCGCACCTGCTTTTCCAGTTCCTTTCCGGCAGCCGGTCTTTCCTTTTTGACCGGCGCGGCAGGCCGCTGCTGCGGCATTTGCTCGTGCGCCTTGATCGAGCGGTACTTGGCATAGCCGCAGGGGAAGTCCCAAATGTGTCCCTGCTCCAGCTCCCAGATGCGCGTGGCGAATTTCTCCACGAAGTAACGGTCGTGGGAAACGAAGATCAGCGTCCCCTCGTACTCGTCGATCGCGCACTCCACCCACTCGCGAGACGCCACGTCCAAATGGTTCGTCGGCTCGTCCAAAATCAGCAGATTGATCTTTTCGTCCATCAGCATACACAGACGCAGACGGGACTGCTCTCCGCCGGAAAGCGTGCCGACCGTCTTAAAGACGTCCTCTCCCGAGAAGAGGAACGCACCCAAGCGATCCCGCGCGCTCTGCGGCGTGCAGTTCTTCTCATAGAGCATCGTGTCATAGAGCGTGCGCTCCGGATGGGCAAAGTGGATGACCTGCGGCAGGTAGGCCGACTTGACGGAGGGGCCGAATTTGATCTTTCCCGCCGCCGGAAGCTCGCCGAGCAAAACGCGCAGGAACGTGGTCTTTCCTGTTCCGTTGTCGCCCAGCAGGGCGATGCGCTCGCCGCCGCGCACATGAAGCTCCACGTCGGAAAACAGGACACGGTCGCCGAACGCCTTGGTCAGTCCCTTGACCGTGAGCACATCGTCTCCGTGGAACTCCTTTTCGCCGAAGCGGGCGCGCAGCGTCTTTTCCTTCGTCGGGCGCTCCGTCTTTTCGATGCGCTCCATGCGGTGCTGGATGGACATGGCGCGCCGGTAGAGCACGCGGTTGTTGATGCCCCAGCCCTTCATGCGCTCAAGTGTGAAGCCGAGCTGACGGAGCTTGGCTTGCTCCTGCTCATACTGCTTGAGCTGGCGGTTGAAGCGCTCCTGCTTCTCCTGTAGATAGAATGTGTAGTTTCCGCTGTAAAATTCCGCCTTTCCCGCGGAGATCTCGACGATGCGTCCGACCACGCGGTCAAGGAAGTAGCGGTCGTGGGAGATGGTGAGCACCGTCCCCTTGAACTTTAGGATATACTCCTCCAGCCACTCCACGCTCTTCAGATCCAAATGGTTCGTCGGCTCGTCCAGAAGCAGAATGTCCGTCTTTTCCAAAAGCAGGCGGCAGAGATTGACGCGCGTCTTCTCTCCGCCGGACAGCTGGTCGAAAAGCTGCTCTCGCATGGCGGCGGGAATGCCCAAGCCGTTGCACAGCTTGTCCGTCTGCGTGTCCTGCTCATAGCCGCCGCCGCTCTGATAGGCGCTGCTGAGCCGGTCGTATTCGGCAAGCAGCGCCTTCGGCGCGTCCGCCGTCAGATTTTCGGCGATCGCCTCCATCTTTTTGCGCATTGCCTCCAAGGACGCGAAGGCCGTGCGCAAGACCTGCTCGACGGTGTAGCCCGCCGGATAATGCGGAATCTGCGAGATCAGACCGAGCTTTTTGCCGGATGCGATATAGATCTCGCCCTCGTCCGGCAACAATTCTCCGGTCAACAAGCGAAAGAGCGTCGTCTTGCCGCAGCCGTTTCGTCCCATGATGCCGACGCGCTCTCCCTGATGCACCTCAAAGCTGAGCCCATCTAAGAGTACCGAGCCGACCTCAAAGGATTTGACCAGATCCTTTACTGCAATTTCAACCATCGTTACCTCCGTAACGTTCCAAAAACTCCTCGCGGCTCATCAGCAGATTGAGTGCATCCAGAAAGCCGTTGCTTCCCAAATGCTCCGGCAGATCGAGCGCGCTTTGCAGCGCCCGACGCCGTGCGGCGCTGTCCGGCCCGCCGGAAAGACCCGCAAGGAAGAGATCCGTCTTTGTGATCTGCGACGCCGTGCACCGCGTTTGCGCCGCCGTGGCGCCGGCGTTTTTCAGCGCGGTAAGCAGCACCTCCGGCCGCATCCCCTCCACGCCGAGCTTGCCCTCCTTGCCCGCCTTGTCCTTGCGGCGCTCCTTGCCCGAAACGTCGGGGATATAGGCGTGCAGGACTTGGTCGGCAGGCAGCGCGCCCTTGAGAAAATTTCGTATAACAAAGCCCGCGCCGTCGGAGTCGGTCAGGATGATCAGCCCCCGCTTGCACGCCACGGCGCGCAAAAATCGCAGCATTTTTTTATCGTTCAGGACGGAAAATCCGTTCGTCACAAAAATCGGCGCGTCAACAACCTGTGAAAGCGCGTTTTTATCATACACGCCCTCGACGACGATCGCCTGCGTCAGACTAAGCATTGCCCACCTCCTGCGCGAGGGTGAGCAGGAGCAGCTCGGGGATCTCCGCGCCGCCGCCCGTCTTGAGTTGCAGATCCGCCTCGGCGCACAGGAGCACCGCGCGGGCGCAAAACCGCTCCGAAAGGCGCTGCGCCTGCTGCATCGTCCTGCCCGCGTGCCCCGATGCCATGCCGTAGAGCTGCGCAAGCTCTCCCGCGCCGCGCCCCGCGCTTTGCAGGCGCTTTGCGGCGTGGAGCCGCCGCATCTGGCTCCCCAGTGCGGCCACGATGGCGATCGGCTCCGTCTGCATCCGCAGAAGGCCGTTGAGGCAGCGCAGCGCCGCGTCAAACTCGCGCCGCGCCAAGGCGTCCGCGATGCGGAAGACATCCTCCTCCAGCGTCGGCTCCGCCACGGCATCAATGTCTGCGCGCGTGACTTCCGCGCGCGTGCAGAAGGCGGAGATCTTTTCGATCTCCTCGTTGAGCACTGCCATGGAGCGCCCGCACACGCGCAGCAGATAGGTGCAAAGCTCCGGCGCGATCTGCTTTCCATGGCCGGAGAAGTGGCGGCGGATCCACGCAGAAAGGTCTCTCTCGCTCTGATAGGGGAACTCCACGAGCACCGCGTTTTGCTCCACGGCGCTCCAGAGCTTCTTCATCCGCTTGTCGGGCTTGAACTCCTCGTAGCACAGCAGCAGGCAGCAATACTCCGGCAGCTGCGAGAGCATCTGCGCCAGCTGCTCCCGCTGCCCCTCCGGCAGCGCGAACAGATTGACGTCCTCCACCTGTACCAGCGAGCGCTCCGCCATCATCGGCAGCGCCTCGAGCGCCTCGGAAAACGCCTCGAGCGAAAAATTCTCCTCCGTGAATCGGTGGTAGTTAAACGACTGCGTCAGCTCGTCGAGCAGCAGCGAATGCAGCCGATCGACGTAGTTGCGGCGCAGATAAGCCTCCTCACCGAAAAAAACGTAGAAACGGGCAGGCGCTTTCAGCTTTATATCGTTTTTGAGTTGTCTCAGTCCGTCCATTTTCTACCTCGTGATCACAATATCGCCGCATTGGTCGGTGCGCAGCACCGGTATGTCCGCCAGCCGCGCAAGCGTCTGTGCGGACGGGTGGCCGTAAGAGTTGCCTTCTCCGGCGGAGATGAGCACCAAGCGCGGCTGCGTCGCCTCCAGAAGCGCCTCGCCCGTGGAGGTGGCCGCGCCGTGATGCCCCGCGACCAGCACGTCAAGCTCCGGCAGCGTATGCGTTTGAAGCAGGCGCTCCTCGGCCTCGATGTCCATGTCTCCCGTGACCAGTATATCACACGTTCCGCGAGACATCAACGCGGCAAGTCCGTTATTTCCCTCGGCGCTCTCCGGCGCCATGATTTGAAGCTCCGTTCCGGCGATCTGCATCGTCACGTCCTCCGTGATGACGCGCACGGGTACGCCGTATGCATCAGCGCAGGCAAGGATCGCCTCCCTGCCTTCGCCCTCCATGTCGGGCACCAGTAGAACACCGACCGGTAGACGCGCCAAAAGCTGCGCCGTGCCGCAGGTATGGTCGCTGTCAAAGTGCGTCAGAAGCAGCACGTCCACCCGCGTTTTTCCCTGCGCAAGCAGCTGCCGCGCCAGACGCTCGCCGTAATAGTCTTCCCGATCTCCTCCGCAGTCGATCACTGCCGTCTGCCTCCCGTCCTGCAAAACGACCGTCTGCCCCTGCCCGACATCCATCAGCGTCAGGGAGAACCGACCGGAAAAGGAAAAGAGGAGCGCGGCGGCAAGCCCCGCGCAGATGCCCAGAAGCGAGGGCAGCACGCGGCGCTTCCGGATCGCCAGCGCGATCAGCAGGCACGTCGCCGCCAGCCACGCGGTGATATAGGGGCTGCTCGTGTAGACCGCACAGAGCGGAAAACGCGCAAGGCACTTTGTGACGGACAGGCACAGGCGCACCGGCAGAGCAAGCACGCTCCCGAGCGCGCAGCCGAGCGGCAGAGAAAGCAGGCTCAGCGCCAGCGCGCCGCAGCTGAGGGTGAAAACGGCGGCGATGAGGCTGACGCAGAGCAGATTGGTCAGCGGAGCAAGCAGCGACACCATGCCGAAATACCACGCGGCCAACGGAAGCGATACGGTCTGCACGCTCATGGACACGGAGACGATCAGGAGCACCGCGCGAAGGGCGCGCGCAAACAGGCAGCGCGACTTTTGAAGTGCTTTGGGCAGCAGCCCGCACAGCCGCCGATGCATCGGCCCCGCAAGCAGGAAAATGCCCGCCATTGCAAGGAAGGAAAGCTGCAAGCTCACATTGGCGACCGCCCAAGGGTTTGCCAGCAGGATCACAAGCAGCGCAAAGCCAAGCGTCGTCGGTTGATCCTCTTCCCTGCCCGCAAGCGGCGCACAGAGCACAATGGTGTTCATCACCACGGCGCGTGTGACCGACGGCGTAAAGCCGAGCATCGCCGCGAAGAAGGTCAGCAGCGGAATGGAAAGCAGCACCGTCAGCGCCCTGCGGCGTCTGCAAAGCGCCAGAAGCACACCGAAGAGCAGCGACACGTGCATTCCGGAAACAGACACAACGTGGCTCAGGCCGGTGAGCGAAAGGCGGTTGCGCAGCTCGTAGCTCATGCCGGAGCGGTCGCCCGTCAAAAGGCCGCGCAGGAACCCCTCCACGTCGGGCGGAAAGAGCTTTGTGATGCGCTCTCTCACCCGCACCGCTGCCGCAGCCGGAAGGTCACGCAGCGTGGGGCTTTGAGGAACGATCTCCGCCTCGCCGTGGGCGAAGCCGACAAGAGAAATGTCGCAGGAGGGATAGTAGAGGTTCCTTTCCTTGTCCTGCGTGCCGCGTGAAACGTCCTCTACACGCGCCCAGACGTGCACCCTGTCGTCGATCCGCACGCTCTGCGGCGGACAGTTGAGGTACAGCAGTAGCTTCCCATCGCCGACGCGCACGACCGTGCGGCAGCCGCCGTCCGTCTCCTCCGGCGCGGCGCAGACCGTCGCGCTCAGCTCCGTGGCATAGCCGCAGTATTCCCGCAGCGGATAAATGCGCAGCCTCTCATAGCCCCAGCTCCACAAAAATCCTACCGCTAAGCCGAACGCGCCGATGCGCAAGCGCACGGCGCGCTTGATCGGCAGCAGCGCAGCCGGCGCAAGGCAGGCCGCGAGATACAGCGCCCAGCGCGGCGGAAGAAAATACACGTAGGCTGCTGCGGCCGCCGCGAAGGAAAAGGAGAAGATCGCCAGCTTGCGCATACCCGTTCCTCCGTGAAAAGTTCGGGGCGGTCACCCGCCCCGCGTTTTTTTGTGTTCGATGAAACCGCGAATGGTATCAGTTGAAGCTGCCCAGCGTCTTGCCGCCGAGCACATGGAAGTGCAGATGCGGCACCGTCTGCCCCGCGTCCGCGCCGCAGTTGGTCACAACGCGGTAGCCGTCGGAGAAGCCCAGCACGGCGGTCAGCTTGGTGATGACCGCGAAAATATGCCCGACAAGGTCGCAGTTTTGGTCATTGATCTTATTTGCACCCGTCAGGTGCATCTTCGGAACGATCAGAAAATGCTGCGGTGCAAGCGGTGCAATGTCGTAAAACGCCACGCACTGCTCGTCCTCATAGAGCTTTTTCGAAGGGATCTCTCCCGCAATGATCTTGCAGAAAATGCAGTCGTCCATGGTCATTCTCCTCTTATTTCACATTCTTGGCGACGAAATCGTCGACCAGTGCAAGCGCGTCGTCGAGTTTGAGCGCGTCCTTGCCGCCGCCCATCGCGGAATCGGGCTTGCCGCCGCCGCTGCCGCCGCACTGCGCGCAGACCTCTTTGACCAGAGCGCCCGCTTTGATGCCCTTCTCCACGGCGTTCTTGCCGCAGACGGCAAGAATGCTGATCTTTTCGCCGCAGCAGCTTGCGAGCACCGCGACGACGTCCGGATCACGGTCGCGGACCTGGTCGCCCATTTTGCGCAGGTCGCCCGCCGGAACGTCGTTTTTCAGCGCCGTCAGAACCTTCAGGCCGCCGACGTTCTTTGCCGAGAACAGCACGCGGTCGATCTCGCCCGAGAGCAACCGATCCTTCATGCGTTCAAGGCTCTGCCTAAGCTCCTTCATCTCGCCCATGACGTTGTGCGCCCGCTGCAAAAGCTCCTTCGGCGTCGTTTTCAGTTCTCCGGCAGCGGTGAGGATGATGCGGTTGAACTGCTCCATCTGCTCCATCACGCGCTTGCCGGTAAAGGCCTCGATCCGGCGCACACCGGAAGCGACCGACGCCTCGGACATGATGCGGAACGGGCCGACCTTCGCGGTGTTGTCCAAATGCGTACCGCCGCAGAACTCCAGAGAGTCGTCGCCCATCTTTACCACGCGGACGGTATCGCCGTATTTTTCTCCGAACAGCGCGGTCGCGCCGAGCTTCTTTGCCTCCTCGATCGGCAGGACAAGCGTCTGCACGTCCTCACCCTTGAGGATCATTTCCATCACGTCGGCAGAGATCTTCATCAGCTCCTCCGGCGTCAGCGCGGAGAAGTGCGTAAAGTCAAAGCGGAGGTGATCCGGCTCGACAAGAGAACCGGCCTGATGACAGTGCTCGCCGAGCGTCCGCGTCAGCGCGGTCTGCAACAGGTGCGTCGCCGTGTGCGCGCGGCAGATCGCGCGTCTGCGTTCGGCGTCCACCGTCGCCGTCACTGTGTCGCCGAGCGACAGCGTGCCGCACAGCACCTTGCCGTAGTGCATATATTTTCCGCCCTTGTTCTTCTGGACGTCCGTCACCTCAAAGGCAAAGCCGTCGGCCTCCAGTTTGCCGGTATCGCCGATCTGGCCGCCCATCTCGGCATACATCGGCGTCTGATCGAGAACAACGATGGCCTCCATGCCCTCCGGAACGCTGCCGCACAGCTCCTCGTTGGAGACGATGGCAGTCACCTTGCCCTGCGCACTGAGGCGGTCGTAGCCGATGAACTTGCTCTCCGGCACTTCCTTGCCGAACTCCACGCCTGCCCAGCCGAGGTCGCCCAGCGCCTTGCGCGCCTCGCGCGCGCGCTGCTTCTGCTCCTTCATCTGCTTGGCAAACTCTTCCTCATCCACGGTCATGCCCTGCTCGGCGACCATTTCGGCGGTCAGGTCGATCGGGAAGCCGTAGGTGTCATAGAGCTTAAAGGCATCCGCGCCGGAGAAGCAGGTCTCGCCCTTTTCCTTGTGTCCGGCAAGCATCTCCGAGAAGATCTTCATGCCGCCGTCGATGGTCTTGCAGAAATTCTCCTCTTCGGTCAGGATGACCTTCGTGATATAGGACTGCTTCTCGCGCAGCTCGGGGTACTGGCACTCGTTCTCGTGCACCACGGTGTCGACGACCGCGTAGAGGAAGGGCTTGTCCACACCGAGGAGCTTACCGTGCCGCGCGGCACGGCGCAGCAGACGGCGCAGCACATAGCCGCGGCCTTCGTTCGACGGAAGGACGCCGTCGCAGATGAGGAACGTCGAGGCGCGGATGTGGTCGGTAATGACGCGCAGGGAAACGTCCATCTTGTGGCTCTTGCCGTAGGACGCGCCGGTCAGCTCCGTCACCTTGTTCGTGATGTTCATCACGGTGTCCACGTCGAAGAGGCTATCTACATCCTGACAGACCACCGCAAGGCGCTCAAGACCCATGCCGGTGTCGATGTTCTTCTGCTTCAGCTCGGTATAGTTGCCCTTGCCGTCGTTGTCAAACTGGGAAAAGACGTTGTTCCAGATCTCGATATAGCGGTCGCAGTCGCAGCCGACCTTGCAGTCGGGCTTGCCGCAGCCGTACTTTTCGCCGCGATCGTAGTAGACCTCGGAGCAGGGGCCGCACGGGCCGGAGCCGTGCTCCCAGAAGTTGTCCTCCTTGCCGAAGCGGGAGATCTTCTCGGCGGGAACGCCGATCTCCTTCGTCCAGATGTCAAAGGCCTCTTCGTCGTTTTCATAAATGGAGGGATAGAGCCGGTTCTCGTCCAGCCCGACGACCTTAGTCAGAAACTCCCAGCACCATGCAAGCGCCTCGTGCTTAAAATAGTCGCCGAAGGAAAAGTTGCCCAGCATCTCAAAGTAAGTGCCGTGGCGCGCCGTCTTGCCGATGTTTTCAATGTCGCCGGTGCGGATGCACTTCTGGCAGGTGCAGACGCGGTGGCGCGGCGGCTCCTCTTCGCCGGTGAAGTAGGGCTTCATCGGCGTCATGCCGGCGTTGATGAGCAGGATGGACTTGTCGTGCTGCGGAACCAGCGGGAAGCTGGGCAGGCGCAGGTGTCCCTTGCTTTCAAAGAAGGAGAGATACATCTCCCGCAATTCGTTCAGACCGTATTTTTTCGTTTCCATGGATCGTCCT
>USIH01000038.1 GCA_900554705.1 uncultured Eubacteriales bacterium | reverse complement strand
CGCTACTGCGAATTCCTCGGCGAAGACATGACCCTGAAGAATCAGGTCTTCATGGATCGCTACGAAGACGCCGGCAAGATCAGCACGTGGGCACACCTCTATGTCGAGTGGGCTGTCGGCGTCGGTCTGATCCGCGGTATGTCCGACACGACCATCGACCCGCTGTCCTATGCAAGCAGAGCGCAGGTCGCGCAGGTCATTATGAACCTCTGCGACAAGGTTCTCTACGAATAATTCCCCAAAAGAGCGGGGGAGCGGTAATGCCGCTCCCCCGTGTTTTTTGCCGCCCGCGCAAAATCTTCTTTACTTTCGCAAAAGAAAGTGCTATACTGTCCGTGTACCAAAGACGGAGAGGTGAACCGTATGAATAATCGAAACAAGCGCTCGGATCCGAATTGTGAGCTGTATGCTGCGCTGACAAAGCTGAAAACGCCGGAAGAGTTTCACCGCTTTTTCACCGATCTGTGCACGCAGGCGGAACTCAACGCGATCGAGCAGCGCTATGAGGTCGCAAGGATGCTCCATTCCGGACTCATCTACAACGACATTTTAGCGAAGACGAATGCCAGCTCCGCGACCATCAGCCGCGTGAACCGCAGCCTCTGCAACGGCGAAGGATCCTATGAGATGATCTTTGAGCGCCTTAAGGAGAAGGAATGACGGCCTACGATTCGCTTGCCGCCGCCTATGACGGGCTGACGGGCGACATCCCGTATGCACAGGTGCTTGATTTTTTAGAGGCGGTATTGCGCCAAGAGGGGAAGCGCCCGAACAGCGTGCTTGACCTCGCGTGTGGTACCGGCTCTATGTCTTTGCTCCTTGCGCAGCGCGGCTATCAGGTGCTCGCGTCGGATATTTCCGAGGAAATGCTGACACAGGCCGCCGCAAAAGCGGCCGACATGGGCGACCGTGCCCCTTATTTCATCCACCAGCCCATGCAGCGCCTGCGCCTTCCGGTTCCCGTGGACGCGGTTTTCTGCCTGCTCGACAGCCTGAACTATCTGACGCAGCCGGAAGACTGCAAAAAGACGCTGCACCGCGTCTTTGAGGCGCTTTCGTCCGGCGGTGTGTTTCTTTTTGACATCAACACGCCGGAGAAGCTGTATGCGCTGGACGGACAGGTCTTTCTGGACGAAAATGAGGATAGCTACTGTGTCTGGCGCGCGGACTTCGATACGGAAGAAAACTGCTGCTATTATGGGATCGACCTGTTTTCACGGCGTGGTGATCTGTGGAGCCGCAGCTTTGAGCAGCACTGTGAATATGCCTATGACCGGCAGACGCTTTGCCTTTGGCTGCAAGAGGCCGGTTTTACGAAGGTTCGCTGCTTCGGTGACCGCCGCATGGAGCCGCCGCGTTCGGGAGAACAGAGAATTTACTTTTACGCAGAGAAACCAGCAACGGAGGAGTAATGATGGACTATATCATCCGTGCCATGAGCCGCGACGGTTATGTCAAGGCAATGGCGATCCGCTCGACGGCGATCGTCGAGCGCGCGAGAATGATCCACAAAACGACACCGACGGCAACGGCGGCGCTCGGACGCCTGCTTTCTGCCTGCTCTATGATGGGCAATCTTCAAAAGGCCGAGGACGGCGCGCTGACGCTTCAGATCAAGGGCGGCGGCCCGCTCGGCACGCTCCTTGCTACCTCCGACGCCGTCGGCAATGTGCGCGGTTATGTTCATAATCCGTCGATCACGCTTTTGGAGAAATATGCAGGCAAGCTGGACGTCGGTGCCGCAGTCGGCACCGACGGTATGCTGACGGTCATTCGTGACCTGCGAATGAAGGAGCCGTATGTCGGCTCGGTCGCGCTTGTCAGCGGCGAGATCGCCGATGACATCACTGCCTACTTTGCGCAGAGCGAGCAGACGCCGACGGCGTGCGCGCTGGGCGTGCTGATCAATACCGACCGGAGCGTGCGCGTTGCGGGCGGCTACCTGATCCAGCTTTTGCCCGGTGCGCCGGATGACGTCATCGACAAGGTAGAGGCAGGCATACAGCGCTGCGGCGCGGTCACTGCGATGCTCGACGCGGGTAAGACACCGGAGGAGATCCTTAGCAGTGTGCTCTCCGCGTTCGACCTCGAATTTTTTGATGAGACGCCGGTCGAATACCGCTGCTATTGCAGCAGAGAGCGCGTGTCCGCGACGCTCTTGACGATCGGGAAAAAAGACCTGCAGGAGATCGTAGACGAGGGAAAACCCATCACGATCGAGTGCCAGTTCTGCGACACGGCATATACCTTCACACCGGAGGACGTCGCGCAGTTGCTCAAGGACGCAAACGAATAAAAAATGACAGCTGCAATCATCTTGCAGCTGTCATTTTCATGAAAAGTCACTCCGTGATCGTAACGGACTGTGCCCATTTTTCGAAATCGTTGCGCGCCTTGCTGCTTTCCTTGCAGGCAAACTGCGTCGTCCAGAAGTGCGTGTCGGTCTCCATGACCGTGAGGAGGTAGTAATACGAGGATCCTTCGTCGTCGCTGACGACGTAAGAGGCGCAGCAAGCACCGTTTTCCAGATCCTTGCTTTCGGACAGGTCGACATTATAGATCTTTCCGAGCAGCGCCAGATACTCCGACGAGGAGGTGGGCGCGTCGCTCTGGAATGCGGAAGTGAGCGTGGCTTTCGACTCATTGAGGACGAGCACAGTCGTCTGGTTGTCCGACAGTACATAGAAGTAGTCGCCAAGCTCCTCATAATTCCGCTCGCGGAACCCCTTGGGGAGGGAAATGCTGTAGGTTTCCTTCGTGTGGACGTAGAGCTTCTTCGCTTCTTTATCGTGCAGCTTGATCGCGCCGAAAATGGAGGCTGCGAGCAGGACGACGACGGCCGCGCCGAAGAGATAGTGCTTCGCGCCGACGCTCTTTGTATAGCGGAACGACTTCTGCGTCTTTTGCTCGATGAAAGATCGGAACGCGCCAAGCGCTTCCGGCGCAACGGCGGATTTCGGAACGATGAAGCCGGTGTTTTTGCCGTTTGCAAGGAAGAAGATCCGATCCGTTTCCCAAAGCGTTTCGATCGAGCCGTAGGCGACGGCGGAATTTGCCGTCTGCGTGAAGACGTAGAGCGCGTCGTCCGCAAAGCGATAGCCGGAGTAGGTGGACTTGTGCATATTGTTCTGCGCGGCAATGCCAAGGATCTTATCGGCAAAGAACCAGTAGATAAATTCAAAAATGCCGATGGTCAAAAATGTGCCGATGCTCGGCAGCGAGGTAAAGGCGAGTAGGGCAGGGTAGGCAAACATAAGTAACAGTGCGAGGATCAGAACAAAGCTCCAAGCCTTTGAACGGCGCGTCTGCACGCGGCCAAACTCAAAATAGTCACGCCGTTGCAGCGTGAAATCAAGCAAAAATCCGTTTTCCATAGGCACCTCCGGCGTTTCTTTTCTGCTCCTATGAGTATAACATAGGGCACGAAAAATAGCAAGGAAAGGCTTTTGAAAAAAAGAGCAAAAAAATGGAATTTAGTGCTTGACAAACAGGGGGTGCTTGTGTATAATGAAACCCGTCGCTGATGCAAATCAGTCGAACGGGAGCATAGCTCAGCTGGGAGAGCACATGCCTTACAAGCATGGGGTCACAGGTTCGAGCCCTGTTGTTCCCACCACACATTTGGCCCGGTGGTGCAGTCGGTTAGCACGCCAGCCTGTCACGCTGGAGGTCGACGGTTCGAGTCCGTTCCGGGTCGCCATATAACGCATTTGAGCCGAGTTTATCTCGGCTCATCATGCCTCTGTAGCTCAGTAGGTAGAGCAGCGGACTGAAAATCCGCGTGTCGTTGGTTCAACTCCGACCGGAGGCACCATATGCGGGTGTAGCTCATCTGGTAGAGCGCCACCTTGCCAAGGTGGAGGTAGCGAGTTCGAGCCTCGTCACCCGCTCCAAACAAATAAGGAACGCACCTGCGTTCCTTATTTCATAAACGGTGCCGTGGCCAAGTGGTAAGGCAAAGGTCTGCAAAACCTTCACTCCCCAGTTCAAATCTGGGCGGCACCTCCATGCAAGCCCCGCTTTTCGAGATCACGAAAAGCGGGGCTTATTGTCGTAGTATTGCTTATCCGGCAAGGAACGTCCGTCAAAAGTCTATCCTCGCAAGCGAGCAGACAGAGCAGGATTCGGGAGCGCGGCAAGTGGCCGAGGCGCTGAAGAAACGCATGGACAGGGACGAGACCATTACGCCGGAGCTGTTTCGCGCGGAGATCGCCAAGGCAGGCGAGGAGGCGCTGCGCGCGTTCGCGGCGACGGCAGAGAAGAACGAACAAGTGAATATTGACAACGCCGAAGATTCGGGATATACTGGAGGAGATGGAGGTGTTTCCAATGAAAGCAACCGAATGGCTGGAGGAATGGCTGAAGGAGTTCCCGGAGGACAGTTTTCTGGTAGACGAGATGCGGGAGGACGACAAAACGGACGAACAAATCAAGTCTTTTCTGGAAGGGGTTTAAGCCAAAACCTCCAACGAGCATTTGAGCAGCGCGGCGTTGTAGCAGCGGAGTTGTATAACTTCGATGCATCAAGCGCCGCGTTTTCTGCTGCGCTGGATGCGGCGCGGACGGCAGACGCAGACCACGGCTGGGCAGTAACGCCGCAATCCGTAGAGGACCTTCAGGGGAAAACGCTGCTCATGGATGAGGGCGGTACGATAGGCTTTGCTGTTACCGCGGACGGCGATATTGAAGCCGTGTTCAAAAACAAGCAGCTTAACCATACCCCGCACGCGATGGATGGCGTTATGCCGCAGGCTATCGCGGCGGGAGGCTTGAAGCTGGACTGCTATGGGAAAGACCTTGTGCGTATTTATGAGCGCTACGGTTTTACGCCGGTTGCCCGTGTGGAGTTCAATGAACAATACGCTAACCCCGGCTGGGACGCAAGCAAGGGAACGCCGTACATCTACTTCATGGTACACAACGGAGATTCTGCGGAAACCGTTGCGGCGAATATCGGCAAGTACCCGCACATGGAGCGCTCGCAGCTGGAGAGCCTGCCGACCTATGGCAAGGAGGGCTACGACCAAGCGGCGGCGTATCGGGACGGCCTGCTCACACGACGCGGAGTGCACGGCGCTACGGGCGGCGGAGACAGCGTTGCAACGGCGCAAACGCAAGCGCAGCAGATAGCGCAGCGCAAGAGCGACACAGTTTCCGCTCAGACAGAAAACGCGCCGGAGACGCGAAAAACAGCCGCTGGCGGCAATGACGTTTCGGCCGCTGCGCGGCAGGCCGATAGGATGGACAGAGACGACTTTGCGGTGCAATTCCGAAAGGGACAGAAGAACGCCTCTGAACTGGATGTCGACCTTGCCTATCAGGACTATCTGGAGGGCGCGGCAACGGAGGGAAATTCGGCTGCCGGACTGGTGCAGAATGAACGTTCCGTACAACTGACAAAGAAAGAGGCGGATGCCATTGATGCGCTGGGGAAGCTGTTCGGGCGGCGCTTTGTCATGGACGACCTCGGAGAAAACAACGGGATATGGAACGAGGAGGGCGACATCCGCATCGACATTGCGCCGAGGCACAACGGTGCGAAAAACGTGTTTCTCTTCACGGCGGAGCATGAGATTGGGCATGAGGTCAGAAGCCGCATCGGCACATTGGCATGGAAGCGGCTGGAGGACGCCGCGATCACGATCAAGGGCAGCGACGCGGTGGCGGAAAAGCAGGCATCAGACGAGGCGTACGCGAAGGAGTCCGCAGCACGGGAGGATGTGACGTGCGACTTTATCGGGGAGCTGTTATCGGACAAGGAGACGCTGGACGCATTCCTGCGATCCATCCGAAACGGCGAACAGGTGAAAAACCTGAGGGGCATCCACGCGCTGATTTCCTCTGCGAAGTCGTTCTTCGGAAGGCTTGCCGGAAGGGGAAGCAGGAACGCAAATGCGGAGGTGCTTGTCCGGAAGGTGCAGGAGCAATTCGGCGCAGACATAGCGAGCGCAAGACGCGCCGTGTCGGAATTGCAGCAGGCGGTCACCGAGGCGGTGTCCGCGCGACGTGACGGCGACCGCACGGAGAAGTTTTCGAAAAAGGAAAATCGGGAAGAGAGTTACGATGAAACGGCGGCATATCGAAACGAGCCGCTCGCACGGCGAGAGCAGGCCGAAAGCACGCTTGAGGACGGCGGGACGGGCACTTCCGAAGCGATGGGACGCGGAAGACGGAAAATTACACAAGGCGATGTAAATGTTTCCGTTTTGGAGAATGAAAACGGGTATTCTGCCGACATTGACGGGGAAAAGTTTGATTTTATATGGAAACAGGACCTTGACGGCGAGGGACGCACGCTGTATAATAAAAGCGGAGAGCGGAGTGCCAAGATGCAGAATGTCCTGGATCGGCTACACGCTGGCGAGAATGTTGCCGCTGAGGAAGTGATGAACTTGCCTGAGGTTGCTTTGGCCAAAACCTTGTCAAAGCAACAGGAAACGATCCATCTTCCCGATCGAACGGAGCTACGGAACGCGGGCTACGAAGATGCAATGCGTTTGGGGAGCTACAATTCCGAAACGGGAAAGTTAGACGGAGAAATTCTTCGAGAGCGAAGAATGGATATTGTCATTGGGCTGCCGGGGAGCGGAAAATCTTCCGTCTATTCTCACCGCTTATCGGAAGAATACGGCGAGCGGATCATCGACACGGACGATTTCAGAAGCTACATTCCGGAATACAACGGGATGAACTCCCCGGTCGTGCACAGGGAAGCGTCGCTGATGCGCGATATGGTTTTGAAAGAAGCGGTGCTCCGTGGCGAAAACATTTTGCTTTCTACGGTGGGCGCAAATCCCAAAGCTCTGGCAAACAGGGTGCGAGATTCCGTATCAATAGGCGGCTATTCCGTCTATCTGCATCTGAACGAGCTGCCGTATCTGGAGTCCGTTGCGAGGGTGCTGGAGCGTTACGTCGGCAAGGATGGGAAACTGGGCAGAATCGTTATGCCCAATCTTGTATATAGCTACAAAAATGCACCGACGGAAGTGTATTTGGAAATTACAGGGCAGAAGGAGGCTCTTGACTATGACAGACGAAGAACTGCTGAAACGTTGCTTGGAAGCAGAGAAATGGGCGGATCAGCACGAGCACGAGATGTTCGTACAGCTACGGAAGGAGCGCGAAAAGGGGGAGAAAGCGGAGCGCGAGAAGGAAGCGCACGAAAAGGAGAAAACGACGTAAGCGACCTTCTCTCCGGTTTTGATTGGCGCAACAACGACGTCGCCCATGGCGAGGCGCCAGTCGTCGTGCAGGCGGATCGCGCTTCGGAGATCGACCGGACAGCGGTGAAGCGTTATTCCAAAAAGGACAGTGCGCACAAGGTCGCGCCGCAGCTTGAGCGGCGCAACGAGGAGACGAACGCTGAGATTCAGACGGTGGGGCAGCTCGTCCGAAGCGTAGAGCGCGCGGAGCGGCGCGCTGCGATATCGGAGGAGATCGCGCATGAGACACTGGCAAAGACCGACGCAGTTATCGCCGAGCGTGATCCCTTTCGGGGTAGAGAGGATTTCTTACGCTATTGTAGATTTAGCAAACCGTTTAGAACGGCATTGTATACTTGAGGGCGAAAGCCAAATCCGGAAGGGTGTGAAATGGCATATACTTCCAGATCCTGCCGAAGCTGTGTGTCCAAGGCATAAGATATATTTGCTTTATAAACACAGTGCGATATTTTGTTTCGGTGATTATCTGTAAGAAAATGCCATGAAGAAGATTCGCCTCCGCTGGGTAAATTCCGGTACACGAGGTCGCTCACGCAGACAATGATGTCGATACCGTCTGGGGATCCGTCGCTCTCACCATTCACAAATTGGAAAAGAGCCTCATTCAACCGTTTCCTGTTTGCACCGTTGGCGCCTTCCAGATAGCGTTTTGCATAACCTTGCTTTACATCGCAGTTTACGTCAAGATAGTTGCCGAAGCATACATGGTTCCAAAAGTCAATAAGCTGCTCCGTACGAAGGGATGCATCGAATGCGTGTGCTATTTTGGTGAAAAAACACCATGACCGTTCTGTTTTTTGTTTGCCGCGCTTTGCGGCGAGATAATTGAGCACGACGCTTTCGGTTGTGTATGCGACCTTTTCGCCAAGCTGCGCGGATTTGCCATGATGGGATTCTCCTAAAATGAGGATCCTTTGCTTGCACTTGCTAAGATCCTGCCCGCAGAATACGCCGTAGTTCATCATATAGCTCCTATTAGTTTTCTGGCACTTTGATGCGCTCTGTATTTCATAGATTGCAGATTATTCTACTTCATCAACGAGATTAATAATTGCAACTGCAAATTCAAAAGCCAAGCAACTTATTTTCAGATATAAAAATGCCTTCTACCTTGCCGTACATCATAAAATGCTGCAATTCTCAATGATATATCGCTATCGCGATGTGATATACGGAAGATCATATGATATACTTGCTACACAAATATGATATAATATCTATTCCATCATATGCCTCAGTCATATATCATCGCACGAAAGTGTGATATCATATCGAAGATACACCACCCGTTCCGAGAGGAACGGATATCATTGAAAAAGCCCTCTTTTATCAGGTAGACAAAAGAGGGCTTTTTCATGGTGGAGACTAATGGACTCGAACCATCGACCTCCTGCGTGTGAAGCAGGCGCTCTAACCAGCTGAGCTAAGCCTCCGTAGCAGGGACATTATATCACATTTTTGGAAAAATGCAAGATATTTTTTCACCTTTTTGCGGTGCGTTGCCCTGCCTGTAAAAATGCACTATTGCAGCGGAAGCGTGGCGGAGATCGTCAGGGTCGTGCCGTCTGCCGCCGCGCGCAGTTTTCCGCCGTGCGCGGTGACGATCGCCTTGGCGATGGAAAGCCCGATCCCATAGCCGCTCTTTTCGCTGCGCGACGGGTCGGCGCGATAAAAGCGCTCAAACAGACGCGAAAGCGTCTCCTTATCCAGTGCCTGCTCCGTCGGATTGCTTACGGAAAGTACCGCGCTGCCGCTCTGCTTTTTTAACGTCAGGCGGATCGTGGTGTTCTCCGGTGCGTATTTTAGGGCGTTATCCAGCAGAATGCTGACAAGCTGACGCAGCGACTTCTCATCGCCGTTCAGCGTGAGCATCGGCTCAATGTCGCAGAGCAGCTCCTTGTGTCCGACCTGCGCCGCGGAACGGAACGATTCTGCGCCTTCGCTCACCATGTCGGAGAAGGGAAAGTCGATCTTTTGCAGTGCGTGGTTTTCCTCCTCCATGCGGGAAAGGAAGATCAGATCCTGCGTAAGCTCCGAGAGCCGCTTCGTTTGCAGGCGGATGTCCTCCAGCCACTCGTTTTCGCCGCCGTCCATCGTCAGCACGTCAATGTCCGCGCCGATGATGGTCAGCGGTGTTTTGATCTCATGTCCCGCGTTGGTAATAAACTCCTTCTGCTTTTCATAGCTTTCACAGATAGGACGTACTGCCCGCCGCGAAAGCAGCGCAATGAGCAAAAACACGACGGCAAGCCCCGCAAGGGAGGACAGCGCGCTGATGAGCAGGAAGGAGCGGAAAGAGGAGAGCATCCGGCTGCAATCCAAAAAAATGATGCGCCGGTTTGCACCGTCATCCCGCACGGCATAGCGATAATTCTTCAAAAAGCCGCGCGTGCCGTCTACCTTTTTGGCATAAGAGATCGCGGTGTCGCGGTCGACGGATATGATGCGGCTCATCTCCACCTCGACCACATCACCGGAGGCCTGATTGATGACGACCGAGAAATAGCGCGTCTCATAGGGTGTCTCCGGAGAGATATGCTTGGGAAGCGGCGCCTTTTCCTTCACCGGCGGCGGAAAGACACCCTTGTTGTCGGAGAGTATGTCGAGCAGTTCGTCGGCTTGGTTCACGGTCTGAATGTAATTGACCACGTTGATGCAGGAGACGATGACCGCGAGCACGACAAAAAACGCCGCCATGGAGAGCAGAATGAATTTTTTTCGCAGCCTCTGTATCATTGCGTTACCTCCAGCGAATAACCGGCGTTTCGCGCCGCGCGGATCTGCACGTTTGCCCCGACGGCTGCGAGCTTCTTGCGCAGATAGGAGACATAGACCCACACGACATTGATCTCCGCCTCGGAGTCGTAGCCCCAGATGCGCTCCATGAGCCGCTCGGTGGAGACCAGATTGTGCGGATTGCTCATCAGGATCTCCATCATCTGGTATTCCTTCTTCGCCAGACGGAAGCTGCCGTTGGGGCCGGACAGCTCAAAGCTCGCCCGATCGAGCGTAATGTTGCCGTAGTGCATCTGCGTATCGACCGTTTGCACTCCGCGCGTCAGGACGCGCAAACGCGCAAGCAGCTCGCGCGTGTCAAAGGGCTTTGTGAGGTAGTCGTCTGCGCCGCCGTCAAGCCCCGCGACCTTGTCTTCGATTTCCGCTTTTGCCGTCAGCATCAGAACCGGTGTGCGGTCGCCCTTCGCGCGCAGGCGTTTCAGGACGGTCAGGCCGTCCAGCTTCGGCATCATCACGTCAAGGATCACGGCGTCGTAGCTCCCGCTCTGTAAATAATCGAGCGCTTCTGCGCCGTCATAGACCGCATCCACGCTGTAGTTGTTCTTTTCTAAAATGGTAGTGACCGCGCGCGACAGCGAGCGCTCGTCCTCCGCAAGTAATAGTCTCAAGACCTGCACCTTCTTCCTCTGTTTATTATAGCATAGGTTAGTGACATTAAGCGAGACTTAAATTTTTCTTTTAAGTTCGTTTAGGGTGACTGTAGTAAACTCAGGCCACAAGGGAGGAATGCGCCATGCAATGCGTGTTCATGCGCTATGAACTAAAATACCTCATCGACCGCGAGCAGAAGGAGGCCGTGCTCCGCGCGATGCGTGAGCCGATGCAGCCGGATCGTTTCGGTCGTACTTCCATCCGCAACTTATATTACGACACACCGAATTACCGCCTTGCACGGCGCTCCATCGAGGCTCCTTGCTATAAGGAAAAGCTGCGGGTGCGCAGCTATGCGCGCGTCACGGACGCGGACGATACGGTATTTGTCGAGCTGAAGAAAAAATACCAGTCCGTTGTTTATAAGCGCAGGCTGCCGCTGCCCGAGGGCGAGGCAATGCACTGGACGAAGCCGCGCGACGACAGCCAGATCGCGGAGGAAATTTCGAGCTTTCTTTCGTTCTACCGCGAACTGCGGCCGGTCGTGTTCCTTTCCTACGACCGCGAGGCGTTCGCGGGAGAAAATGACCTCCGTATCACCTTCGACGAGAATATCCGCTTCCGTCAGACAGAGCTTTCGCTGCGTGTCGACCCGTGGGGAACGCAACTGCTGCCGCCGGACATGACGCTGATGGAGATCAAATGCGGGGGCGGTTATCCGCTCTGGCTTGCCCATGTGCTTTCGGAAAACAGAATTTATAAAACGTCTTTTTCCAAATACGGAAGAGCGTACCAGACCATTTTTCAAGAGGAGGCGCTTCAATATGCTTAACGCGCTGTTTCAAAGTCATGAGATTTCCACCATCGGCGGTTTTTTGCTCTGTCTTGGCTGCGCGCTCGTGTGCGGCACGGCGCTGACGTTTACCTGCCTGTTTCGCGGCAGATGCACGCGCAGCTTCCACATTGCGCTGACGCTGCTTCCTGCCGTGGTCTGCGTCGTGATCCTGATGGTCAACGGGAACGTCGGAACGGGTGTTGCCGTTGCGGGCGCCTTTGGACTTGTTCGCTTCCGCAGCGCGCCGGGCACGGCAAGGGAGATCACGCTCCTGTTTTTGGCAATGGGCGCGGGGCTGATCGCCGGAACGGGCTACTTGGGCTATGCGCTCCTGTTTACCGTGATCATGTGCCTGCTCTATATCCTGTGCAGCAGCTTCTCCTTTGGAGAGCGCACGGCCGCGCGGGACAAAACATTACAGATCACTATACCTGAGGATCTGGACTACAGCGCGTTTGACGCGATCTTGGACACATATGCCACCCGATGGGAGCTGACGCAGGTCAAGACGACGAATATGGGCAGTATGTTCCGCCTGACCTACCGGCTGACGCTGCACAAGGACGCGCCGGAAAAGGAGATGATCGACAAGCTCCGCTGCCACAACGGAAATTTGGAGATCCTCCTTTCCAGACAGCAGACGGAGTCTGAACTGTAAGAGAACTGAAAAACAGGTCAAGGGAAGCGGTTCTCCCCTTGACCTGTTTTTTATGAGATCGACAGCGCCTGCAAGAGCTGACCGCGTTTTTCCGCGCGCATCGGCGTCAGGGGCAGCCGCACCTCGTCCGTGCAGTAGCCTTCCGCCGCAAGCGCGGCCTTGATGGGAATCGGATTTACCTCGGAGAAAAGCGCCTCGATCAGCGGCAGATAGTGAAGCTGCAAGGCTGCGGCGAGGCGGAAATCTCCGTCCAGCGCTGCCTGTACCATCCGCTTTACGCCCTCCGGTCGAATGCCGGAAAGAACGGAGATCACGCCGATCCCGCCCAGAGAGAGCATGGGGACGATCTGGTCGTCGTTGCCGCTCCAGAGATAGAAATCGTCGGGGCAGAGCCTGCGGATCTTTGCCGCTTGCACAAGGTCGCCGGAGGCCTCCTTGACCCCGATGATGTTCTCGTGCTCCGCAAGCTTTGCACAGGTCTCCGGCAGGAGATTGACTCCGGTGCGCGACGGCACGTTATATACGATCAGCGGCAGGGAAGTGCTGTCGGCAATGGCAAAAAAGTGCGCGCAGAGGCCGGCCTGCGTCCCCTTGTTGTAATACGGTGTCACGGCAAGCAGGCCGTCAACGCCGCACTGCTGCGCAAGGTGCGCGTTTTCGGCGCTCGTGCGCGTGTCGTTCGTCCCGATACCGGCGATCACGCAGGCCTCACTTTTCTGTGCAGTATACGTCCAGAGCGACTTCTTCTCCGCAGTGCTCAATGTGGCGGCCTCGCCCGTAGTTCCGGTCACGACCAGCGCGGGGATGCCTGCCTGCTGGCGGAGCAGGGCGTCATAGGCGGGAAAGTCGATCTCCCCGTTTTTCATCGGAGTGACCAGCGCCGTGGCAACTCCGGTGAAGAGTGGTTTTTTCATCTGCGATACACCTCCGCGCCAGTCTATTCCGGCCGATACGTTCTTGTGCTTTTGCGGTTGAAAAAGGCGGGAAGATAGGCTATAATACGCTTAACGAATAAACGCAGAAAGAGAGCGACAACTTGAAAACAAGTGATTTTTACTATGATCTGCCCAAGGAACTGATCGCGCAGACGCCGCTGGAGAAGCGTGACGCATCAAGACTGCTTGTCATGGACAAAAGCAGCGGTGCGCTGGAGCATCGCCACTTTTTTGACATCGTTGACTATCTTCGGGCAGGCGACTGCCTTGTGATGAACGATTCGCGCGTCATTCCGGCGCGCCTGCTGGGGCATCGCGTGCCGACGGGCGGCGCAGCGGAACTGCTGCTGCTGACGGACAAGGGCGGCGGCGTCTGGGAGTGCCTTGCCCGCCCGGGGCGGAAGCTGCACGAAGGAGCGGAGCTTTCCTTCGGCGACGGGCTGCTGCGTGCGACCGTGCAGGAGGTTCTGCCCTCCGGCAACCGTCTGGTGCAGTTTCACTATGAGGGGATCTTCCTTGAGCTTTTGGAACAGCTTGGAAAGATGCCGCTGCCGCCCTATATTCGCGCCGAGCTTGCAGACGGTGAGCGCTACCAGACGGTCTATTCCCGCGTCAGCGGTTCGGCCGCCGCACCGACGGCGGGGCTGCACTTCACAAAGGAGCTTTTGGAGCAGATCGAGAAAAAGGGCGTGCGCCTTGCGTATGTCACGTTGCACGTTGGCTTGGGCACCTTCCGTCCGGTCAAGGTGGAGGACGTGACCGAACACCATATGCACAGCGAGTTTTGTATGCTCAGCGCGCAGACGGCGCAGCTTCTCAACGAAACGCGGCAAAACGGCGGACGGATCGTCTGTGTCGGCACGACCTCCTGCCGGACGCTTGAGTCTCTGGCAGGGGAGGACGGGAGCTTTCACGGAAGCTCCGCGTGGACGGATATTTTTATCTACCCGGGCTATCGCTTCAAGGCGATGGACGCGCTTATCACCAATTTCCACCTGCCGGAGAGCACGCTGATCATGCTGGTCTCGGCCTTCGCGGGCTACGACCACGTGATGAACGCTTACCGTCAGGCCGTCAAGGAGCGCTACCGGTTTTTCTCCTTCGGCGATGCGATGTTCATCACCGATTTTTCAAGAAAGGATACCTGAATATGTTTCAGCTTCTAAAAACAGAGGGCGCGGCGCGGCGCGGCGTCTTCACCTGCGCGCACGGGACGGTGCAGACGCCGGTGTTTATGAACGTCGGCACGCAGGGGGCGATCAAGGGCGCGCTGAGTGCGGCGGATCTGAAGACGATCGGCTGCCAAGTCGAGCTTTCCAATACGTACCACCTGCACCTGCGCCCCGGTGACCGACTGATCCACGATATGGGCGGCCTGCACCGTTTTATGACTTGGGACGGCCCCATCCTCACGGACTCCGGCGGATTTCAGGTGTTCTCTCTTGCGAGCCTGCGCAAGATCAAGGAAGAGGGCGTCTACTTCGCCTCCCATTTGGACGGCCACAAGATCTTCATGGGGCCGGAGGAGAGTATGCAGATCCAGTCGAACCTCGGCTCGGACATCTGTATGGCTTTTGACGAATGTATCGAAAACCCCGCGCCCTATGCGTATGTCAAGGCGTCCGTCGACCGCACCTACCGCTGGCTGGCGCGCTGCAAGGCGGAAAACGCCCGCCTCAACGCGCTGCCGGACACCGTAAACCCGCAGCAGATGCTCTGGGGGATCAATCAGGGCGGCACCTATCCCGACCTGCGCATCTCTCATATGCAGCGCATCGCGGCGCTGGACTTGCCGGGCTATGCCATCGGCGGCCTTGCGGTCGGCGAGCCGACGCAGGTGATGTACGACATCATCGACGCGGTCGAGCCCTATATGCCGCAGGATAAGCCGCGCTATCTCATGGGCGTCGGTACGCCGTCGAACATCATCGAGGGCGTGGCGCGCGGCGTGGACTTTTTTGACTGTGTGAT
>USIH01000037.1 GCA_900554705.1 uncultured Eubacteriales bacterium | reverse complement strand
CATGCGCGCGCTGCTGAACGTGGCGACCAGCCTTGACAGCAAATACACCTTCGTGGTGGACAACAAGACCGGTAATGCCGGCCTGATCGGCATGGAGGCTCTGGCTGAGGCTGATCCCGACGGCTACACCCTGGGCACCACCAACATCGACCTGCTGCTGCACATCTGCTTCGGCCGCACTGATGTGACCATGGATAACTACATCCCCATCGCCGCCACCATGGCTGACCCCTATGTGCTGGTCATCAGCGCTTCCAACCCCAACTACTCCAACCTGGAGGAGTTTGTGGAGTACGCCAAGGCCAACCCCGGTGTTGTGAAGATGGCTGACTCCGGTGTGGGCGCTGCCCCCAACGTTGCCGCCAAGGCGTTTGAGAAGTATTTTGACATCTCCTTCGATTTCTATACCTATGACGGCGCTCCCGAGTGTGTCACCGCTGTTGAGACCAACGAAGTGGATGCTACTTTCCTGCAGCCTACGCCCGCTACCGCCTCTGTCAAGGCCGGTACCCTGTCTATGATCGGCGTCCTCAGCGATGAGCGTCTGGCCAGCTTCCCCGATACCCCCACCATCATGGAGACCTTCGGTGAGGAGTACAACCTGGTTATGAAGGGCTTTGTGGCGCTGTCCGCCCCCGCCGGCACCCCCGATGATGTGGTCGCCGCCCTGCGCGATCTGATGGGTAAGGCTGTTGAGAGCGACGAGTACAAGACCCAGATCGAGTCCCTGGGTATGCAGTACATCACCCTGTACGGCGATGAGTTGAACACGTTCATCAACGAGCAGATGGCTTTCTATAAGGATATCTGCGCCGACATCGATATCAACGGCTGATTTGGCTGCGGTATGCTTCATCGCGTAAAATAAGAAGAGGTGCCTGCCGCATATATGTTCGGTAGGCACCTCCTTGTTTTGCGGAGAGAGGATCCCCTATATTCTGGAGGTCATTTGCATGAAAAAATACAACTATATCGTATCCGTGGTGATGCTGCTGTTATCCGGATATATCTTTTATGAATCCAGTGGTTATACCATTGGATCTTCGGCGCAGAAAAACCCCGCGGTATGGCCCTGCATTCTGGCCGGTGCGCTGGCGCTGCTGATGGGGCTGTCGCTGCTGGCGGCGTTCGCGGTTTCTCAGGCCGTGCTGCCGTTGGGCGCGACGGCGCTGAGCGTGCCGTTTGTGGCGGCGCAGATCGAACTGCTCAAGCAGCTTGACCGGTACGTCAAGAGCGAGCTGGCGGCGAGCGTGGTATCGAGCATGCTTGCGGTGTTTATCACCTGCGACGAGGACGACGGCAATCTGGGCATACAGGACGCGGTAAACGAGGACGAGAAGGTCACAGACGACGACATGAAGCTGGAGCTTGCGCCGGGCGCGGTATACGCGCTGCCGCCGGGCAAGAAGGTGACGGAGGTCAACCCCATCCGCGCGACAAGCGGGCTGGACAGCTTTGTGACGACGATGGAAATTCTGGTGGGCGCGGGGCTGGAAATTCCCAAGGAAGTGCTGATCAAAAAATACGACAGCAACTACACGGCGGCGCGAAGCGCGCTGCTGGACTTCTGGCGGACAGTGAGGGTTTACCGCACGCGGTTTAACGCGCAGTTTAATCAGCCGGTGTATGAGATGTGGCTGGCCGAGGCGGTGGCGCAGGGGCGCGTGGAAGCGCCCGGGTTCTTCGACGACCCGGCGATTCGGCAGGCGTGGAGCGGCTGCATGTGGACGGGCGTGAGCATGGGCCACGTTGACCCGCTCAAGGAGGTCAAGGCGGCGGCAGAGCGCATCAACAACAACATCTCGACGCAGGAGCAGGAGGCCAGCGCCTACGACGGCGGCGACTGGAGCGCCATCGTAAGACAGCGCAGACGGGAGAACGCGGAGCTTACGCGGGAGCACGTGCCCGAAAACGGGCAGACGGGCGGAAACGGAGGGACGAACGATGAGAAATAAGGCAATCGCGCTCAAGTACGAAATCCGCGCGCAGGCGGGCGAGGAACAGGCCGAGGCCATGCTCTACGGCGAGATCATCGAGAACACGCGGGAGGGCTTTAAGTTCGCGCAGGAAGACCAGAGCGCGTCGGACTTTGACAGGGCGATCAAAAAGGCGAGATCGGGCGGCGCGAAGAAGCTGCTGCTGCGCATCAACAGCCCGGGCGGCATTGTGAGCGAAGCTGTGGCCATGCGCAGCGCACTGGCGGCGGCGGGATTTGACGAGATCACCATCCGCATTGAGGGCATGTGCGCGAGCGCGGCGACCATACCGGCCACGCTGCCCGGCGCGCGGGTGGAAATCGCCGAGGGAAGCCGGTACATGATCCACAATCCCTGGTGCCTCACCTGGGGAGATGCGTCCGAGCTTGAGCACGACGCGAAGAACCTGCGCCAGATCGAGGACGACGTGGTGGGGTTCTACGCCGAGCGCAGCGGACAGGCGGAGGAAATGATCCGGCAGTGGATGGACGAGGAGACCTGGTTCAAGGCCGAGGACGCGGTTAAGTACGGCTTTGCGGACGAGGTGATCCGCGCCGCCCCCAGGCAGAACGAACCGGAGGCGCTTATGTCGTGCGCGCGCATGATGTATCGCCACATGCCCGAGATGGCGCGCACTGAAAAGGTCAGCAACGGGGAAGACCCGGCTGAAAATATTATCGACAAGACGGAGAGGGAGGAAGAGCAGATGGACATGAAGGAACTGACGATGGAGCAGCTTGAGACCGGCGCGCCGGAGCTGTACGCGAACATTTGCGCCAGGGGTGCGCAGATGGAACGCGAGCGCCTGAGCGAGATCGACGAGCTGACCCCGCCCGGCTATGAGGAGCTGGCGGCGCAGGCGAAGGAGAGCGGCGAGAGCGCCTATGCCTACCACAAGCGCGTGATCAAGGCGCAGAAGGAAAAGGCGGCGGAGTACCTGAAGGCGCGAGCCAAGGAAACCGAACCGGCCATGAAGGTGCCCGGCAGCGCGAGCGACGAGGTGGAAACCGAAGAGGCCGCGATGAAGGCGTATGCGAAGGAAATGGCTGAACTGGCCATGAACGCGGGCCCGAACAACGGCATGTACTAAGAGAGGGGGAGAACAACATGGCAACTCTTTATGGAAAGATCGGTCAGAATGACCCTGCCTACCTGCTGGCCGACCCGACCGGCGCGGAGAAAATCGGCGTAAGCCTGAAGCCCGGCGTGGGCACGATCAAGAGGGGCACGGTGATCTACCGCAACGCCAGCAACCTGTACGAGGCGGCGGCTGCGGCGAACATCATCGCGACCAATTACCTTGCGGTGCTGGACGAGGAAGTGACCAGCGCGACCGGCGAGACCATCGCCCCCGTGGCGGCGGCCTACCGAACCGGCAGGCTGATCGCGGGCAAGGTGCTGACCTCCGCGGGAACGGCGGTGACGGCGGCGCAGGAGATCATCCTGCGCGGTCAGGGCATTGTGCTGTCCCAGATGGACGCGACCGCGCCCGAGCTGGACAATGAGGTCACGGCCAGCGGCGGCGGTGGCGGAACCTGACGGACGAGAGCACGAGAAAAAAAGGAGTGAAGGAATATGGCGCTTGATATTTATTCTACTGCCGCGATGCTTCAGGCGATTGAGCTGATGCCGCGCGAGTACACCTTCCTGTATGACACGTTCTGCAAGGACGTGGGCGCGATTGAGGACGACAAGGCGATCTACGACTTCCGCAAGGGTACGCGCCAGATGGCTCCCGTGGTGCACAAGAACACCGGCGGCGTGCTGATGGAGCGCACCGGCTTCGAAACCCGCGAGATCGGCTTCTGCACCATCGCGCCGGAACGCCTGGTCGATCTGTCCGACCTGGAAAGGCGCACGTTCGGCGAGAAGATTCTGGGCGCGCTGACCCCCGAGCAGCGCAGCAAGAAGATGCTGGCCAAGGACCTGACCGAGATGCGCGCGGCCATTCAGCGCCGCCGCGAGTGGATGGCGCGGCAGGTGCTGCTGACCGGCAAACTGGAGGTATTCCAGTACGTCAACGAGGGACGCGAGAAGCAGGCGAGCCTGGTAGCCGACTACGGCTTTACCAACAAGTTCACGCCCACCACCGGCTGGGACCAGACCGGCGCGAAGATCGACGACGACATGCGCGCCATCTACGACATGGTGTACGACGGCCTGGGCACGATGGAGCTGATCGTCATGGCGCCCGACGTGGCCAACACCCTGCTGGCCAACAGCACGTTCATGAAGACCATGGACACCCTGAACGCCGACATGGGCGAAATCCGCACCAAGTATCGCGGACAGGGCGTGCGCTTCATCGGGCGCAACTCGGACGGCGTGGAGATGTACTCCTTCGCGGGCAAGTTCATCGACGACGACGGCCAGACCAAGCCCTTCCTGCCCGCCGGTACGCTCATTGCGGGCGGTCGCGGCGTGCTCAACGCCCCGCACGGCCCGGTTACCCAGCTGGAGGGCAGCGGCCAGAGCGCCCGCCACGTCACCTACGTCAAGAAGGAGGTGCCCAAGCGCCTTGCCTCGGAGGAGGGCGACGCGATCAAGAACCGCATCAAGAGCCGCCCGACCATCGTACCCTTCAACGTGGACGCGTGGGTTGTGGCCGACGTGACCTGATCAGACGACGCACAGGGGCGGCAGACGCCGCCCCAACGGCAAGGAGGGACTTATGTACGCGGCATTGCACTATGTGAGGATGGGCAACAAGCTCTACTCGCCCGGAGAGATCATACAGGAGCCGCTGACGGCGGAGCAGATCGAACGCCTGACGCGCAAGGGCGCAATTGTGAACGACGAGAGCGCCGTATATGGGCCTGAGCCGCCGCAGGAGGCCGCAGGAGCGCCTGAAGAGCCTGAAGCGGCTGAGTATCAGGCCGAGGACGAAGACGAGGCACAAAGCCTGATGATGGGCGATCTGGTGAAAAAAACCGAGAGGAGGAAGCGCAGATGAGAATCAAGATGCTTGCGACCGGCCAGACCCGGGAGGAGAACGACAGCTACGCCATGCGCCTGATCGAGCAGGGCAAGGCGGTGGCGGTGCGCCCGAGCGGGGAGAACAGGCCGAAGGAGCGCCCGCATGGCGCTTAAAGACGAAATCCTGAAGGATGTACACCGGGTATTCATGAACGGCGACCACTTTATGAGCGAACACCTGTACAATGGCAAGAAAATCCGGTGCGTGGTGGACGAGGAGGAAGCGGTCAAGCGCAAGAACAACAACGTGGTGGACGTGTCCTGGGACAACAACAGCCGCGAGATACTGATCTATACGCCGGTGGACACCTTCCCCGACCGCGTGCCGATGCCAAACCTTCAGGTGATATTCGACAAGCGGCAGATGCGCATCCTTCAGGTCAACGAGGACATGGGGATGTACTCTATCCTGCTGGCGACCAACGAAGCGCGGACGATGTAGCGAGGAGGCGGAGGCATGCGAACCAGACAGCGCCTTTTGGGACTGAAGGCATTCATTGAGAATCAGATTTGCAAAGGGCGCGAAATGAAAGCGCCCGCCGACGACTACGACGTGACCAAGGTCGTGATGCAGGAGCCGAGGTGCTTTCTGGCCTGGGCGCCGCTGCGTGAGGAGCACGCCGCGTGGACGGAAGACCAGCTCAACGTCTGCCCGGGCATTATCGTGATGCCGCTGCAGAGCAACGCGCAGCTCGTGGAAGAAAAGCGGTTCGACCGGTACAACTCGATCCACAGAGGGCAGGAGATGGGCCAGACGCTGGGCGTGCAGATACTCTTTTCGGTGTATGAGCCGGGCATTCGCCTGCCGGGCGTGATGGACGAGGGCGAAGAGGGACGCGTGGAGCCTGAAAGAATACTGGACGGCACGCAGGAGGGACTGTTCACCCTGACCGACTGGATGGACGAGCTGATGGAAGCCTTCCTGCGCGAGCGGCATATCCCGAACACGGACATGTTTCTCGAGCGCTCGACCATGACCTACAGCCTGTACAACAACTCGGACGGCGTGGTGGACAAGCGGCCGATCTATTACGGCTACCTGACGGCGCAGTTCTACGGCTACGCCGAGAGCAACGGCCTGAACGGCACGATCGACGGCATACTCAACTAAAATTTATGGAGGGAAAGCGAATGAGCGATTATCTGCACGGAGCCTACGGCCAGATCACCGAATCGGGCAGCAGGGTATCCAGCAAGAGCAAGAGCGCGTTTGTGTATGTGGGCACCGCGCCCGTACACAACGTGGAGGGCGGCAGCAAGAATGTGAACGTGCCGGTGCTGGTGAGCGGCATCGGCGAGGCGATGGCCAAATTCGGCTATTCGGATGACTGGGACAAGTACACCCTGTGCGAGGCCATGCACGTACACATGGAGAAGTACGGCGTGGGGCCGCTGGTGCTGATCAACGTGCTCGACCCGGCGGTACACAAGGCGGCGGAGCAGGGCACAAAGTCCCTCACCCCCGAAAAGGGGCGCGTAGTCATCGCCGACGCGCAGGACATCATCGTGGACACGCTGGAGGTGACCGGCAAGACCAAGGGCACCGATTACACCGTGAGCTATGACCGCGGCAAGAAGACCCTGACCCTGATCGAGACCAGCAGCGGCAGCCTGGGCACCTCGGCGCTGGCGATCAAGTACAACAGCGTGGACGCCTCGGCGGTGGACGCGGACGACGTGATCGGCGCGAGCGACGGCGAGGGCACGAACACCGGCCTGTACGCGATCAAGAACGTGTATCAGCTCACCGGCTACATTCCCAGCTTCCTGCTGGCGCCCGGCTTCAGCGGAACGACCACCGTCAATACCGCCATGTGCGACGTGGCCAAGAAGATCAACGGCCACTGGGACGCGTGGGTGCTGTCCGACCTGCCGCTGGTCAACGGAGAGAGCCAGGCAATTACCCTGTCGGGCGCGGCCACCTACAAGACGGCGCAGGGCTACAACAGGGACAACGAGAAGGTCTACTTCCCGATGGGCGACGGCGTGGACGGCAAGAAGTATCACCTGTCCGTGCTGGCGGCGGGCAGCCTGAACAAGCTGCTGCTGACCAACGACGGCGTGCCCTACATGACCGATTCGAACACCGAGTGTCCGCTGATCGGCAATATCTGGATGGGCGCGAGCAATACCGGCAAGCTCTACGACGACCAGATGATCAACGAAAACCTGAACAAGAACGGCATTGCCTCGGCGGCATACGTGGGCGGCAGGTTCGCGCTGTGGGGCGCGCACTGCGCCGACTACGAGGCCGGTAACGCGGGCGAGGTCAACGTGGCCGACACCAACCGGATGATGATGTTCTACCTGTCCAATGACTTCCAGCACCGCCGCGCGCGCGACGTGGACAAGCCGCTGACCGCGAACGACCTCAAGAGCATGGTCTCCGAGGAGCAGGCGCGCCTGGACGCGCTGGTGAAGATCGGCGCGCTGGTCAAGGGCGAGGCGTTTATCAACGCCGAGAAGATCCCGAAGAGCGACGTGTTCACCGGCGACTACGTGCTGACCTTCCGCATCAGCACCACGCCGCTTGCCAAGAGCCTGACCGCCGATGTGGTCTGGACGAACGAAGGCTACGCGACCTACTTTGACCTGTAAGGAGGGCACATAACATGCCGAGCAAGGTATACAACAACGTAGAGGATTATCGCCTGATTGACAACGGGCGAGCGGTGGAGGACGTGCAGAACGTGAGCCTGCCCACGATCACGCGTACCTCGACCTCGATTGACGCGGCGGGCATGGTCGCGGCGGTGGACGTGCCCAGCAGCTATCACGTGGACGCGATGGACTTCTCCGTCGCCCACAACAACGGCGTGAATTGCCAGCAGCTCTCCGCGCCCGGACAGCACACGATGGAGTTCCGCATTGCCAGACAGCGCTACAACGTGATTGTGGGCGACTTTGAGTACGAGAGCGTTAAGTACCGCGTGGTGGGCGTGCACAAGTCCACCGACCAGGGCAGCGTGGAGCGCAACAACCCGCTGGGCAGCACCGAGAACTACAGCGTGCTGCGCTTTGAAAAAGAGGTTGGCGGCGAGGTCGTGACCCTGATCGACGCGCGTACCGGCGACAATCGCTCCAACGGCGTAGACTACGCAAGCCCCGTGCAAAGCCTGCTGAACTGACGACCTGAAGGCCCCCTATAGGGCAAAAAAGAAAGCGAGGAAAGAAAAATGAGCGAGAAGAACGACATCAGGGAGATCAAGAAGACGGCGGACGAGCTGGCCGCGAAGCTGGAAAAGGGCGAAATGAAGCTGCTGGCCCCGATTCGCGGGGGCGGCAAGGACATCGACGCGCTCAAGTATGACTTTACCAAACTGACCGCGTGGGAGTACGCGGAGGCGCTGGACAGCGACGCGGCGGCGAAGGATGCCTTTAAGATGACGAAGAAGCAGGGTATCGCGCTGTTCGCGGCGGCGGTGGCGAAGGAAATGCCCGAGCTGGACGCGCGCGACGTGAAGGAACGGCTGGGCATTAAGGACGGCGTGCAGGCGGTGAACCTTGCGACGGTTTTTTTCGTCAGCGCCCAGCGGGCCGAACACTAGAGCAGGCGCTTGAGATCGCCATGGTGGCGCATACGTCCGCCGTGGAGATATTAAACCTGCCGATCGGCCGGTTCGACCGGCTGCTTGAGGCGGCAATTACAGTCGTCTCGAAGAACAAAAATCAATAAGGGGTGGGCGCGTGTGAACATCTACTATCAGGGGACGGACATCACCGACGACTGCGACGTGGTTGCATGCAGGCACACGGACACGGTCGGGCAGTGCGACTTTCTCGAGATGGAGATGGAGCACGCGCCCGTTTGGGACAAATGGAACCCCCAGGCGGACGACGAAATCCGCATTGAGAAGGACGGATACTCGACCGGGAAGCTCTACCTTGCGGGCGTGCTGCCTGAAGAGGGGCGATACCGGCTGTGGGCGGCGAGCATGCCGCTTGCGGCGCGGGCGAGGAAATACGAGAGCTTTGAGAAAAAGACGCTGTCGCAGATCGTGAACGCCTGCGCGGCGGGCTGCGGCATGAAAGGGAAGCTGTACGGCCTGTCGGGCGCGGCGAAATACGAGTACCTGATCCGCGAAAACGAGACCGCGCCCGCGTTTATCTCAAGAATTTTGGAACGCGAGGGCGCATACCTCAAGGCGCTGGACGGCGCGGTGGTGGGCATCACGCTGCAGTACTGCAGCAGCCTGAAGCCGGTCTGCGAGATCACGATCGAGCAGGACGCGCAGGGGGTGGATTATCAGCGGCGGGACGAGAAGCGCCTGAGCGGAATCGACGTGGCGACCATATACGCCAGCGGGAGCGCGACGGACGCCGAGGGCAAGGGCGGGCGCATCCTGCTCTGCTCCCTTCCGGCGCGGGAAAACGACGAGGCAAAGCGCTGGGCGAAGGGCCTCTTGACCTGCAAAAACGCCTTATGCGAGACGCTGGCAATTGAGATGGAGTTTCACCCGGGCATGACGGCCATGAGCCGCGTGACGGTCAACGCGGACGGAAGGATGGCCGGAGACTGGGTAATCAAGACGGCGGAGCATGAGTTTATCCGCAAGACGACGCGCGTAGAAATGATGCGCGTGCCGGGAAGCGTGGGGTGAGGGGCATGGAGGACTACGGCGCGAGGGTCGAGCTGGGCAAGCTCAAGGAAAAGAAGGGCGACAAATGGCGGGTGGAATCGTACTCGCGCAAGGGGATTATCACGCCGCCGCTGACCGTGCTGCCCCTTGACGCGGCGATCACGGACGCGTATCAGGCGGGAGACAAGGTGTTTTACGCGATGGCGGGAGACGGGACGGGCGTTGTGCTGTGCAAAATATACGCGCGCTGAGGAGGTGAGGAAGAATGGCGGGAAACAGCAAGAGGCAGAAACTCGAAACTGAGATCGTACTGACCGGCAAAATTGAAAACTCGGCCAAGCAGATTTCGGCGTGGCTGGATACCGTGGGTAACAAGGCAATCAGCCTGGGCGGGCAGTACATGAAGCTCGGCGAAAAGCTGCTGGAAACCACGAAGCTGTACGCGGACTTTGACGACGCGATGCGCGCCACGCAGGGCAAGCTGGTGACTGCGACGGCGCAGGACATGGAGAAGCTGGAAAAGCAGGTGCGCGCGTGGGCGGAGACGACGCGCTTCGGCGCGGTGGAAACCGTGAACGCCGTAAAGGAGGCCGCGTCGTCCGGCTGGGAGCTGACCGAAATCTACGAAGGCATTCCGACGGTGATGACGCTGGCGGCGACGGCGGGCATGGATTTGACCGACGCGACCGAGTACCTGAACAGCGCGCTGGCCGGGCTGAACATGGACATGTCCGAGAGCGCGACGCTGGTTGACCAGTGGGTCATGGCGTCCAACCGCTCCCGCGCCTCGGTGCTGGACATGGGCGAGGCGATGCAGCGCCTGGGCAGCCTGATGACGTTCACCGAATCGAGCGACGAGGTGCTGACGCTGCTGTCCGTGATGGCAGAATACGGCACGAAGGGCGCGGAAGCGGGCACGCTGCTGCGAAACGTCATGCTGCGCCTGATTGCGCCGACCGCGAAGGCGGCAGAGACGCTCGACATGCTGGACGCGAGCGAAGAAGAGCTGGCGGAGCTGGGCGACATGAACCTGGGCGCGGCCAGTGAGGCCATGGACGCGCTCGGCCTGAGCGTGTTCGACGCGGAGGGCAACCTGAAGAGCATGATTCAGGTGATTTCCGAGCTGCGGCGCGCCACGGAGGGCATGACCGAGGAAGAGATGTACCCGATGCTCGCGGCCATCTTCCCCACCCGAACGCTGCGCGGCATTATGGACCTGCTGCGCACGAGCGACGAGGAATACGCCTCGATACAAAACAGAATCCGGTCGAGCGGCGGCTATGCGAGCGAAATTGCCGCGCTGCAGGAGGGCGGAATCGGCGGCTCGATCAGGAACCTGAAGAGCGCGTTTGAAGAGCTGAAGCTGACGGTCGGCGAGGCGATGAACCCGCAGATCATCAAGGTTACGGACGCGCTGACGGAGCTGATTCGCAACATCAGCGACCTGCCGGAGGGCACGTGGGACTTTATCGGCAATATCTTTGCGACGATCGTCAAGGTGGGGCCGGTGCTCATTGGGGTGGGCACGACGCTCAAGCTGGCGAGCATGCTGCTCACGCCGACCGGCGCGATTGCCGGAACGGTGACGCTGCTTATATCCCTGCTGACGCTGTTAGACCAGCAGATGGAGGAGCGCAGGCAGAGAAACCTCGACAACCTGTTCGGCACAGCGACGCTGGACGTGGCCGAGATGCGGAAGGAAATGGACAAGAGCACCGGCGCGATAACCGCACAGAGCGAGGCGCTGGACGCGCTCAAGGGAGATATTCAGCAGAACCTCACCGACTTTACAGCGCTCTATGAGGAAATGACCGGCGATCTGATGCAATACTTTATCACCGGTCAGACGCTCACGAAGGATCAGGGCAAGGCGCTGGTGACAATGGGCACGCAGATGGGCGCGAAGGTCAAGGAAGGTATCGACCTGAGCGAACTGCATCAGCTCAACTGGCTGGACGTGATGTTCGGAAGCCCGAGCAACGAGGTGGAAGCGAATACCTTTACCTCAGCAGTATCCACTGCGACCAGATACTATGACGAGATAAGCAGGCAGACCGAAGACCTGGGTAAGCAGCTGGGAGACGCGCTCACGGCGGCAATCGAGGACGGCATCATCGACGCGGACGAGAAAAACATCATTTCGGCGATCATGGCGAAATATGCGGCAATCGAAAACGAAGTGACGCAGATTTTTGCGGACGCGGAGCAGGAGAAGCGGCTGCTTCAGGCGGGGCGGGTATCGCGCGAATCGATCAGCGACTTTATCAATGAGCAGTACGCGCTGGGCGAAGAGCAGAAACAGAAGGCGCTTGACAAGCTGGATGATGAGTACGCACTCCTGATGGCGGAGAACAAACACAGCTTTGCTAACGCGAAGACGCGCGAGGAACGCCGGCAAATCCTCAAAGAGCGCACAGACATCGAAGCGGGCTTCACGCAAAAACGTCAGCAAACGATAGCGAATGCGGACGCGGATACAAACGCAGTCCTCATGCGGGCGATAGATGTACTGTTTAACAACACGGGCTTGAAAGATGTGTGGGGACTGCTCAAGCGCCTCAGCGAGCAAGACTTTGAAAACGGCATCGACTGGAACAGCGAACTCCAGGGGATGGATGCGAGAAAAACAATAGACGCGCTCATGGCGGCACACGATTTAGATAAAGACAACGGTTTTCTGATAAGCAGTGTGCTGGGGAAAAGCGGATATGGAGACCTAGCGAAGATGCTTGGGCAAAGCGAAACGCTGGCGAGCCTGCTGAATAACGCATTGTATTCAGGCGCTTTGGACACTGCGCAGGACATTGTGGACGACGAAGAGCTTCAGACGCAGGCGGCGAACGACGCGCAGGCGTATGTCAGCAAGGTGCAGGAAACGCTCGACCAGACGCCTGCAAAGCCGGACATTGCGGATGACGCAGAGCTGCGGGCGCAGGCGGCGAGCGACGCGCAGACCTATGTGAGCCAGGCGCAGGCGGAGCTGGACAAGAATCCGGTCAAACTCCATGTAAATATGGTGCCGGGAAAGAGCTACAGCATAAGCTACGACGGCTACAGTTACAGGGGGGCAGGCTCGGGAGCACAATCGGCAACTGTCAAAAACGCAGTCAGCAGACAGCTCAACAACCTCTTTTACGCGGAGGGCGGGCGCGCGGACACGGCCTCGATCTTCGGCGAGGCGGGGCCTGAATGGGCGATACCCGAGCGGCACACGCGGCGCACGGCCAGCCTGCTTGAGGCGGCGGCGAAGGCCAGCGGCTTTGGCAGCATGGGCCTGACGGCGGGCGGATCGTCCTCCGGCCCGGCGACGATCGTTTACTCGCCGGTCATCAACGCGCAGGACGCGCGGGGCGTGGACGGGGCGCTGAGAGAGGACAAAAAGCGCCTTGAAAAATGGTGGAATGAGCGCGCGGCGCGCGCGGAAGCGGAGGCGTTCGGATGACCATACAGGGTTTTTATACGTGCATCGCGGGAGACACCTTCGATATGGTAGCGCGAATCATACTGGGCGATGAAAAATACGCGCGCGAGCTGATGATGGCGAACCTGCCCCACTGCGGGACGGCGATATTCCGGGGCGGCGAGGTGCTGAAGGTGCCGGAAATCGACCGCGCGCAGGAGAACACCGCCTATTACAGCGAGACCGCGCCGTGGAAGGAGGGCTGAGAACATGCAGATCGGGAGCTGGGGCAACCACACGTTTGAGGTCAACCCGGTGCTGATACGCAGTTTTACCGGCCTGACCATACGCGGGGGCGCGGAGGTGGACGAGAAGACCTCGAACAACCAGAAATACGTGCGGCGCAAGGCGGGAAACGCGCATGAGCTGACGGTGACGGTGATACTGAGCGCGTACATGGGGTGCGACGTGCGGGCGGAGGCGATGTCCTTTGTCGAGGACGCGCGCAACTGCGAAGAGGGGTACTTTTACATTGCTGGCAAAAAGCTGCTGCCCGAACCGCTGATGCTGACCGAGGCGCAGGTGAGCGAGGTGGAGCTATCGCCAACGGGCGAAATGGTACACGCGCAGGTGCAGCTCACCATGCAGCAGTCCGACAAGGGCGACGCGAAGGGCAGCGGCAGCGCCACGCAGAGCAAGAAAAACAAAAAGGGAACGGGCAGCCAGAAGGGCGCGGGAAGCCAGGACAAAAGCGAGGGCGACACGACAAAAAAGAGCTGGATCAAATCAGTGGCAGACGTCATTAAAAAGGCGCAGGGCATACAGGAGGGAACGAAGCTGTACGGCCAGCGCTCAATGGAATCGAGCAGCTATCAGAGCTACGCGGACTATGTAAAAGGCGTAAAGAAAATAGCCAGGAAGTAGGGAGGGCAGGGCATGGCGAGATACGAAATCACGAACGAGCAGAAGCCCATTGAGTTTGAGGGACTGGGCGAGGTGAAGCGCATCGTGCAGAACTGCAAAAACCTGCTGATGACGCGCCTGGGCGAGGTGCCATTCGACCGGCTGCGGGGATTTAACTGGGCGCTGTTCGACCTGCCTGCCGAAGAATTTAGGACGCGCCTGCTGCCCGAGGTGGACAGGGTGCTATTGTGGGAGCCGAGAGCTGAGGCGGTGGACGCGACCTTTACGCTGAACAAGGACATGGAGACGGTGATCAAGGTCATCGTAGAGGTGGAGGAGGGATAAGGCATGCCGGACTACATGAGCGTAGATTCGGAGGCGCTGTGGGAGCAGATCATGCTCGCCTATATGGAGGCGGGAGGCGACCTGCTGTACCCGGGCGACGAAAAGGAAATGGTGCTGCGCGTGCTGCAGAGCATGCTGATCAACGAGGCGGCGAAAACCGAATCGGCCATTAAGATGACGACGCTGCGCTACGCGGAGGGAGAGTACCTGGACATCGTGGGCGAAAACGCGCACTGCGAGCGCATTCAGGCGGCGAAGGCGACCGGCAGGGTGAAGATCACCATGAGCGCGACCGGCCAGAGCGAGGTCATACCGGCAGGCTCGCGCCTGACGGCGGACGGCCTGATGTACTACGCGACCGACGAGGCGGTGACGGCCAGCGGCTTTGCGCAGACGGCCATTGTCGGGATCACCTGCGAGACGGCGGGCGAGGCGGGAAACAACCTGACGGCGGGCACGATGATGCAGTTTGCGGACAGCTTCGCGGTGGTGGAAAGCGTGGAAATCTATACCGCGACGGCGGGCGGCAACGATCAGGAGGACGACGAGACCTACCGGGAGCGCATTCGCCTGTACGGCATGGCCAACGTGACGACCGGCCCGGCAGAGCGCTATGAGGCGGCGGCGAAGGCGGTATCGGCGGAGATCATCGACGTGAGCGCGCTGAAGATCGCGGACGGGCAGGTGGGCGTATACCTGCTGCTGGAGGACGGCGCGGACGCGGCGGCGCTGATCGCGGCGGTGAAGACGGCGCTGTCCGACCGGACGGAGAGGCCGCTGACCGACCTTGTGACAGTGGCGGCGGCGAAGGAGAACGACTACACGCTGAAGGTCAGCTACTCGATCAGCCAGACCGCGACGGGCGACGTATCCGG
>USIH01000036.1 GCA_900554705.1 uncultured Eubacteriales bacterium | reverse complement strand
CACATGGGTTCGAATCGCATCCTCTCCGCCATCGGAAACCGCATAAACCCAGTGTTTATGCGGTTTTTCCATGCCTATATGCAAAAGAGCAGGGAATGAATATGCCGCCGCATGGTGCTGCGGTCATCCCGCCCATGCTGTGGCTGTCGTTTTTCTTGCATACAGATGCTGTCACATACCTTTGCGGCACTTCGGGGGAGAATACACACCCGAAGCGAAAAAAGAGAAATTATGGAGGACACAATATGAAAAACAGCGCACTGGTCGTGATCGACCTGCAAAATGACATCACAAAGAATTACAAGGAGATCATTGAAAAAGTCAATGAGGCGATCGACTGGGCAGTTCAAAAGGGGCTGTGGGTCGTTTACATTCAGCATAACAATCTTTCTGCGGGGACAAGAACATTCAAGCCGGAAACGCACGACGCAGTCGAGCTTTTACCTCTCCGTTGGAAAGCCTTTCCCTGCGGTTTGCATCCGCACATCCACCGAGCGTCCGGAGGTACTGGATCGGGGCTGCTTTGTCTTAGCGGGCATCCACACAGAGCAGCTATTACAGTCCATTTACTTGGCGGTCGGTATGCAGCAAAACGGTGACCTCGGCACACCCGTGCCCGATTATACCGCCGAGAATGTCTCCATGAAGGTCGTTAGACTTATTCAGAGCTACACGGGAGTTGTGAATAAAACGGTCTGGAGGAAGAACGGATAAGGTGGAGGCCAATCGAAATGCGCCGCTGCCGATCCCTGACAGGCAATACCTAATTTGGCGGCTGCGGGCATTCTTTTTTGGGAGTGTCCGCAGGCGCTTTTTCTATTTGCGGCATTTTTTCCAAAAGGCTATTGACAGCGAAGAGAGCGGTGACTATAATTAAAACACGTAATGCAGAACGGACGTTTCAAAACAAATATTTCGCATGGCGGGAGATGATCCCGTGCCGCCGGAGCCGAAATCTACAAAAGCTGAGATCATACAAACCGCATTGGAGATCATCTCACGTAAGGGCGTTGCGGCGCGAATCGAGAATCGCGCCGGTAGAATGACGGTAAACGCATTGCCGTCCCTATCTACCACAGGCAAGATACCAACATGGAACAGGTCGTAAACGGCCTGCGATTTACGCCGATGGAACAACGGGAGGCCAATATGAAGCAAATTTTATCCGACTTAACGCCGTTCTTGGACGGAAGCGGACGACTGATCTCGCTTCCGGCCAAGCACAAAAAGAAGCTGATGGCACTTTGGCATATGGCTGGAAAGGTCGAACCGGAGCGGCAGTATACCGAGGTGGAGATCAACGATCTGCTGGACGAATGGACGCTTTTTCACGACCCTGCGACGCTTCGCCGAGAGCTGTACAACAAAAAGCTGCTGAAACGAACGCCGGACTGCGGCCGTTACTGGAAAGCGGAAACGATCCCGACACTGGAAGAGTTCATCGAAACCTATGTATGAGCAAGACCATGGCCGCGATCGGCCAATTACTGAATCTATGGATACAAGGAGAAAAACAATGGATCAATTCAAATTTTCAACGCTGGAATACAAGCGCCCTGACCTTGAGGCGCACCGCGCGCAGCTCACTGCGTGGAAGAAGGCTGTCGAGCACGCCGAGAGCTATGATGTGCTGCGCGAGCTGATCTTTGAGATCGACCGCGAGAACTGCAAGCTGTTTACGTGCTATTCCGTCGCGCATATTCGCCACACGCTCGACACGCGCGACGAATTCTACGAGGCGGAGATCAACTATCTGCAAGACACGCTGCCCGCGCTCAGCGGTGACGAGGTCGCGCTCAGCGAGGCCATCGCCGCAAGTCCCTTCCGCGCGGACATCGAGCGGGAATTTGGCCGCCAGTATTTTGTTGCCATGGACTTGCAGAAGAAGCTGTTCTGCGAGGCCAACATCCCGCTGCGCCAGCAGGAGAGCCGCCTGACCAATGAATATCAGAAGATCATGGCCACGGCTGAGATCCCCTTCGATGGCAAGACGCTGAACCTCTACGGTGTGCAAAAGTACTTCGAGCATCCCGACCGCGCGACGCGCGCCGCCGCCTTCAAGGCGTATTCCAAGTTCTACGAGGACAACGAACCGCGTCTGGAGGAGATTTGGAGCGAGCTGATCCGCATCCGTAACGAGATGGGCAGAAACCTCGGCTACGAGAACTACATCCCCGTCGGCTATCTCGAACAGGGGCGCACGGACTACGGCGAAAAGGAAGTCGCGTCCTTCCGCGAGCAGGTGCGCACCGTCCTTGTGCCGCTTTGCCAAAAGCTCTATGACGCGCAGGCAAAGCGCCTCGGCCTCGACCATGTCATGTGCTACGACGAGAAGATGGTGTTTCCGGACGGCAACGCCGAACCTGCGGGCGACGACGCCTTTATGGTCAGAACCGCGCAGAAAATGTATCACGAGCTTAGTCCGGAGACCGGCGAATTCATCGACTTCATGATCGACCATGAGCTGATGGATCTGCAAAACAAGGCGGGCAAGGCCTCGACGGGTTACATGACGAGCCTGCCCAGCCTGAAAGCGCCCTTTGTGTTCTCGTGCTTTAACCATACGATCTTTGATATGCAGGTGCTGACGCACGAGATGGGGCATGCCTTCGCGGGCTATATGGCCATGCGCAGCCAACCGATCTCGGACTATTACAGCGAGTCGACCGACATCGCGGAGATCCATTCCATGTCCATGGAGCAGTTTGCCTACCCCTACGCCGAGTGGTTCTTCGGCGATCAGGCGGATAAGTTCCGTTTCGCGCATTTGCAGGAGGCCCTGACCTTCGTGCCCTTCGGCGTAGCGGTGGATGAGTTCCAGCACATTTGCTACGCGCATCCCGAGCTGACGCCCAAGGAGCGCACCTATCAGTGGCACTTGCTGGAGGAGAAGTATATACCGTGGCGCCGCTACGAGAACGACGCTTTTATGGAGCGCGGCGGTTATTGGTACCATAAGCTGCACATCTATCTCTATCCGTTCTATTACATCAACTACACGCTCACGACCATGGGCGCGATGGAGTTTAAGAAGAAGTATGCCGAGGATAAGCAGGCCGCGTGGCAGGACTATCTCAAGCTCTGCAAGACCGGCGGCAGCCGCGGCTATCTGGAGACGCTGCGCTACGCGAATTTGTCCAACCCCTTTGCGGAAGGCTCCGTTGCGCGCGCCTGCGGATATGCGGAGAATATCCTGCTTGAGCAGATCGCGAAGCAGGCGCAGTGACGCGCCCTGCCGCAAGCAATGAAAAAAGGAGTATTGCGATGAAATCGCTTCATACGATTCAAAAACTGTCAAAAATTGGAAAAGTCCTCAGCAAGATCGCATTTATTTGTTCGGTCATCGGCTTCTGCAGTGCGGTCGCGGGGATCATCAGCATGAGCCTCGGAAACGGCGGCGTGATCAAGCTCGGCGGTGTCACGCTGCACAAGCTGATCTCCGAGGAATACGGCTATAATATCAAGAGCATTACCGCGACGCTCTCCGGCTGGCTGATCGTCTGCGCCGGTGAAGCGGTGCTTGCGAAGTTCGCGGAGGCCTACTTCAAGAACGAGCTGAAAGCCGAAACGCCGTTCACGCGCGCGGGCGCAAGTGAGCTGCTGCGGCTCGGTATCCTGACGCTTGCCGTCCCCACCGGCTGCGCGGCCGTCGGCAGCATCGTTCGGGGCATCGTTGCCGGTTTCATGAAGGTCGAAGAGACCGCAGCCATGGATAAACTTTTTGATAACAGTGCAAGCATTGCGCTGGGCATCATGTTCCTTCTCGGTTCGCTGCTGTGCCGCTATGGCGCGGAGCTGCGGGAGAATGCGGAGAGATCATGAGGCAGGAAAGTAAAAAGCGTATTTTCCTCTATCTGTTGCTGATTTTGGCCTTTTGGGCGTTTACCTTCGTGACGCTGAATTGCTGGCTGAAGCCGTATTCCGTCGCGCACGAGCAAAACGGGGAAATGACGCTCGGCTACCTAACCTATGCGCTCATCGGTATGGTGTTTTCTACACCGGCGCCGTTCCTGTCGGTTTTGATCTTGGCGCGCTTTCAAGAAAAAATCAGCCGAAAGGCTTTCTTCCGGCGGCTGTTCCGGACGGAAGAAAAACGGAAGACCGCCTTGCTGACCGCCGCCTTTTGCGGCACGGCGCTGATTTTTGCGGTGCTTCGCGGTGAGCCGAACGGAGCGGCGTGGTATCTGATGCCGCTCGGTTTTCTTGTGATGATCCCGTTTGTCGGCATTGCAGAGGAAGCGGGCTGGCGCGGCTTTTTGCAGCCGGAGCTGGAAAAACGGATGAAGTACCCGCTCAGCGTTCTGGCGGTTGCCGCTGTCTGGTTCGTCTGGCACATAGACCAGTGGCTTGACCCCACCTCCAACCACTACGGCGACAGCCTGATCGGTTTCGGCATCCAGATCCTCGTCTGGGCGTTTGCACTGGCGGCACTTTATAAGGCGACCAAAAGCGTCATGGCCTGCGCGGTCTATCACGCGTTCGTGAATGCCATCGGTGCGGTCTATGACTGGAATGCGCTCTTTGACCCATTTCCGGGGGATGTTTGCACGAATATCTACCGCGCGGTGCTGCTGGGCGGCTCAGTCGCTCTGTGGCTCCATGCCGACAGGCGGGAAAAAGCAGGTGTGGCGCCGCCGCCCCGTGAATGAAATTTGCGGTGCGCTGACGGCCTATTTTGAAGACCCGTTTTGGGTGGGCGTATTTGAGAGAACGGAGAACGAAAAGCTCTCCGCCTGCAAGATCACGTTCGGCGCGGAGCCGAAAGACTATGAAGTGTGGGAATTTGTCCTTCGGCACTATTATGAGTTAAAATTCAGTCCGTCGATCGCAGCAGAACGGAAACAGTTCGCGGACAATCCGAAACGTCGTGTGCGCAATGCGAAAAGAAAGCTTCAAGATGTCGGCATCGGCACGAAATCGCAGCAGGCGCTGGCCGCGCAGCGTGAGGAGACAAAAACCGAGCGCAAAAAGGTCGGCAAGGAACGGCGCGCGGCGGAACAGCAGCGCAGATTTGAGCTGAAGCAGCAAAAGCGACAGGAAAAGCACAAAGGACACTGAGCATAAAAACGCCCCTTCGAAGGTACGAAGGGACGTTTTTTACGCGACCCGTGCCGCGCGGATCGCATAATTTTTTCCGGAAGGGACTTGACAAGTGACCGTTCGGTCACTATAATTACAGCAACCGAGTGGTCACGCCGCAAAAAAGCCGATGGAGGCACAACGCTTATCCCATCGGCGTCTGGGGCGAGGCGTGCTGTATAAATGAAGGAGAGGGCAATATGAATGACCGTTTGTTTGTGATCGAGCGTGCGCGGCCGGAGGATGCCGCCGCGCTGCTGGAATATTTGAAAATCATCGGCGGAGAGACGGAAAATCTCAGCTTTGGGTCGGAGGGCGTACCGCTCAGCGTAGAGCAGGAGCGCGCTTATCTGCAAAGTCAGGCCGAGTCGACGGATAATGCGCAATACCTTGCCAAGGTGAACGGGGAGATCATCGGTACGGCCAGCCTGAACCGAAAGTACAACCGGATGCGGCACCGCGCGGAGTTTGGCATCAGCCTCAAAAAAGCGTGGTGGGGCTGCGGTGCGGCGTCTGCCTTGGCGGAGGCGATCCTTGCCTTTGCGAAAGAGAGCGGCGTCGAGCAGCTGAACCTTGAGGTGCGCAGCGACAATGCGCGTGCCATCCGGCTTTATGAAAAGCTCGGGTTCCGAAAGCTGTGTACCTTCCCCGCGTTTTTCAAGATCGACGGGCGGGAGATCGACTTCGACCTCATGAACCTGACGCTTGCAAGGGAAGCGGAATGACCCGCTTCGCGAAACGAAAAAAATACCATTGGAGAGGTTACTATGTTAGAAAAAAGGATCACGATCCGCCTTGAAAAAGAGGCGGATCATCGAAATACCGAAAACCTGACGCGGGAAGCGTTTTGGAATGTGTATCGTCCGGGCTGCATGGAGCACTATGTGCTGCACTGCTATCGGAACGATCCGGCGTTTGTGCCGGATCTGGACTTCGTGATGGAGCTTGACGGCGAGATGATCGGTCAGGTCATCTATGTGCGTTCGGAGATCGCGTGCGACGACGGACGAAGCGTGCCGATCATGACCTTCGGCCCGATCGGCATTGCGCCCGCATACAAACGGCAGGGCTACGGGAAGCGCCTGCTGGAGTATTCCATGGAGAAGGCCAGAGAGATGGGGGCGGGCGCGCTCGCCATTACCGGAAACATTCTGTTTTACGGAAAGTCCGGCTTTGTTCCGGCCAAGACAAAGGGCGTCCGCTATGCCGACGATCCGGAGGCGGATTACTTCCTCATCAAGGAACTGAGAACCGGCTTCTTAGACGGTATCTCCGGCACCTACAAGGATCCGGAGGGATACTTTGTCTGCCAGAAGGATCCGGAAGCGTTTGAGGCCTTTGAGGCGACATTCCCGCCGAAGGAAAAGAAAAAACTGTCGGGGCAGCTGTTCTGACACACATATGAGGCTCCGCCTTACCCGCTGCGTTCGACCAAACACGGCAGGTAAGGCGGATGCTTTTTTCGAAAAACCGCACGGAAGGGGACGGATTCGCCGACAACGAACTTCGGAAAATTAAGGGATTGCATTATTCCGGCCTTCCTGCTATACTATATTAATATAGTGTATGAAAGCGGGGGAGCGCCGCATGGAACGCATTACAAGCAGCCAAAACACGCTGCTCAAACACATTCGAAAATTGCAGACCTCGCGCGCGTATCGTGAGGCGTGCGGCGAGTTTGTCGCGGACGGGTTTAAGCTGCTCTCCGAAGCACTGCAATGGTATCCGCACCTGACTGCCGTCGTGTTGTGCGAGGGCGCGCCGTGTCCGCCGCTTCCGCCGCAGACGCGCTGCGTCTGCGTTCCGGAGAGCCTGATGCAGAGCCTGTCTTCCATGCGCACGCCGCAGGGCGTGGTGTTTACCTGCGCGCTGCCGAAGCAGCCGCAGCTTTCGGTGTGTCGCGGCGGCATTGTGCTCGACCGCATACAGGATCCGGGCAACCTCGGCACGATCCTGCGCACCTCGGACGCGTTTGGTGTTCCGGTGCTTCTGACGAACAACTGCGCCGATCCGTTTTGCGAAAAGACCATCCGCGCCTCCATGGGCGCGGTGCTGCGCACGCCGCCGGTCAGCATTCCGCTGGAGGAGCTGCTGCGCGCCGTCGCGGCCTCCGGCGTTCCGCTTGCCGCAACGGCGCTGAGCGAGCGGGCGCGCGATCTAAGGCAGGTCGACCTGTCCGAATACCTCACCGTGATCGGCAGCGAAGGGCAGGGCGTCTGCGAGACGCTGCTCCGCGCGGCGCAGAGCGAGGTCATCATCCCCATGCGCCCCACCTGTGAGTCGCTCAACGCAGCGGTCGCTGCGTCGATCGTCATGTGGCAACTCATAAATCACCGGAAGTGAGAGATAGAGATGAATGAGCACTGGATATGGCTGGCGGAACGACGCGGCATCGGCGCACGCAGCAGGGCGGCGCTGCTGCGGATGTTCGGCACGGCGGAGCGCATTTATGCCCTGACCGCCGAGCAGTGCCGCCGGACGGAGAACTTTGACGAGCGCTGGCTTGCGAGCCTGATGGACAAGTCGCTCGATCACGCGAAGGAGCTTCTGCGCAAATGCGACGAGCATGGCATCCGCATACTGACGTATGCCGACGAGGCCTATCCGGAGCGCCTGCGCAACATCGTCGACCCGCCCACGCTGCTGTACTATCACGGCGAGATTCCGGACATCGACAACGAGGCGGTCATCGCGGTGGTCGGCTCGCGCAGATGCAGCACATATGCGCTGCTGCACAGCAGACAGTTTGCCCATCGGATCGCTTCGAGCGGCGGCATCGTCGTCAGCGGCGGTGCGCGCGGGATCGACACGATGGCGCTCTACGGCGCGCTCGATTCCTATATGCCGGTCATTTGCGTCATGGGCTGCGGGCTTGACATCAACTATCCGCGAGAAAACAAGGAGCTGTTTCAAAAGGTCGCCTGTCATGGCTGCCTGATCAGCGAATACCCGCCGGGCACGCCGCCGATCGGAAGCAATTTCCCCGTACGCAACCGCATTCTCAGCGGTCTGTCGCTCGGCGTGCTGGTCGTCGAGGCCTCGGCGCGCAGCGGTGCGCTCATTACCGCAAATCACGCGCTGGAGCAGGGCAGGGACGTGTATGCCATTCCGAGCCAGATCGGCCTGCGCCACAGCGAGGGCAGCAATCGCCTGATCCGCGAGGGCGCGGAGATGGTGGAAAACGGCTGGGAGATATTAAAGGGATACCGCTACCTGTTTCCGGATAAACTTTCCGACGGGAACCGCCGAGAGTCGGTGGAGCGCGAGCTGAAGAGGAAACTCGCCGCTGCGCAGCGCGTATACGCGCCCATTGCGATCGACGACGGCGGCAAAAAAGACGTTGACAATCCCGCAAACAGCGCTTATAGTGACGAATGTCAGGAGAAGCTGAGTCAGGATGAGCGGGTCGTGCTGTCGCATCTGTCCCAAGATCTTGTGGCGGTCGACACACTGATCGAGGCCTGCGAGCTTCCCACGCAGCGGGTGCTTGCGGCGCTGACGATGCTTCAGATCAAGCATCTTGCGTTAAAGCTGCCCGGCAATTTCTACCAACGTAAATACGACTGAAACCGGAGGGTTCCTGCATGGCAAAGGGAACAAATCTTGTGATCGTGGAATCGCCGTCCAAGGCGAAGACCATCGGGAAATATTTAGGGCCGGACTATCGCGTCGAGGCGTGCATGGGACACCTGCGCGACCTGCCGAAGAGCACGATGGGCGTTGACATCGAGCATGACTTCACCCCGCAGTACGGCCCGCTCAAGGGAAAGGAAGCGACGATCTCCATGCTGCGCAGTGCGGCGAAGAAGTCCGACTGCGTCTATCTCGCGACTGACCCGGACCGCGAAGGAGAGGCGATCTCGTGGCACCTGAAGGAGCTGCTTGGCCTGTCCGACGCGGACACTCATCGCGTGACCTTCAACGAGATCACGAAAAACGTCGTCGTTTCCAGCATCCGCGCCCCGCGCGGGATCGACTATCACCTGGTCGACGCGCAGCAGGCGCGGCGCATTCTGGATCGTATCGTCGGCTACCAGCTCAGTCCGCTGCTGTGGAAAAAGATCCGCAGAGGCCTGTCTGCCGGCCGTGTGCAGTCCGTCGCGACGCGGCTCGTCGTGGAGCGCGAGCGCGAGATCCGCGCCTTTGAGCCGAAGGAATACTGGACGATCGACGCGCATCTGCGCTGCATCGGCAAGCTCGGCGGCTTCACGGCGCACTATTACGGCGACGAGAAGAAGCGGGAGCTGCGCAGCGAGGCAGAGGCGGACATCATCCTGTCCTCGATCGAAGGGCGGGAGTTTACCGTTGCGGATATTCGGCGCAGTGAAAAGCGCCGCTTGCCCGCGCCCCCGTTCATCACCTCGACACTTCAGCAGGAGGCCTCGAGAAAGCTCAATATGACGCCGCGCCGCACGATGGCGGTCGCGCAGCAGCTCTATGAGGGCGTGGACATCAGCGGCGAGGGAACGGTCGGCCTGATCACCTATATGCGTACCGACTCCCTGCGCCTGTCCGAGGAGGCGCTCAGCGCCGCAAAGGAGCTGATCGTCTCGCGCTACGGCGAAAGGTTCCATCCCGGCTCGCCGCGCCGCTTCCGCAAGAAGGAAGGCGCGCAGGACGCGCATGAGGCGATCCGCCCGAGTATTGTGCGGCTCGATCCGGAGAGCGTCAAAGACGACCTGACAAAGGAGCAGTACCGGCTCTATAAGCTGATCTGGAGCCGCTTCATTGCCTGCCAGATGTCCGACGCGCTCTACGATGCCGTGCAGATCGACACGCAGTGTGCGGGTCATGTGTTCCGCGCGACCGATCAGCTGATGAAATTTGCAGGCTTTACGGCGGTCTACGAGGAGGGACGCGACGACGAGAGCGACGAAAAGTCGGCGATGCTGCCCGATCTTGACGGTTCGGAGCACCTGAAAGCGACGAAGACCGAAAAGCAGCAGCATTTCACGGTGCCGCCCGCGCGCTACACGGAGGCGACGCTGGTCAAGGCAATGGAGGAGCGCGGCGTGGGTCGTCCCTCTACCTATGCCGCCATCGTGGCGACCATTCAGGATCGTGACTATGTGATCAAAAAGGAGAAGCGCCTGTCGCCAACGCCCTTGGGCGAGGTCGTCACCGACCTGATGATCGAGCGCTTTAACGATATTATCGACGTTGAGTTCACCGCCAACATGGAGCATCAGCTCGATGAGGTCGAGGCCGGTAAGCTCCCGTGGAAGCAGGTACTGCGCGATTTTTACAGCGGCTTCCATCAGGAGATGCTTGACGCGGAAAAGGCGCTCGAGGGTGTGCGCATCAAGGTTCCGGAGGAGCCGTCGGAGGAGATCTGCGAGCTTTGCGGGCGTCAGATGGTGATCAAGACCGGACGCTTTGGGCGCTTCCTTGCCTGCCCGGGTTTTCCGGAATGCAAAAATACGAAGCCGCTTGTCGAGCGGATGCCCGGTCGCTGCCCCAAGTGCGGCAGCGGACTGCTCAAGCGCAAGTCCAAAAAGGGCTACACCTACTATGCCTGCGAGCGCGGCGCGGAGTGCGGCTTTATGACGTGGGACGTGCCGACGGCAAACGACTGCCCCTCCTGCGGCCATACGCTCTTTAAGAAATCGGGAAGGGGACAGATGAAGCCCTTCTGCATCAACGAGGCCTGCAAGGACTTCCTGCCGGAGGAGAAGCGCGGCTACAAGCGCCGTATGCCGAAGGCAACGACGGAGACGGTCGAGACGGCGGAGGAGATCGGAAAAGCGGGGAAACAGCCATGACGAATGTGAAGGTGATCGGCGCCGGACTTGCCGGAAGTGAGGCGGCGTGGCAACTGGCACAGCGCGGCTTTTCCGTCACGCTCTATGAGATGAAGCCGAGCAAGATGACGCCCGCGCACCACTGCGCCGACTTTGCGGAGCTTGTCTGCTCCAATTCGCTGCGCGGGGATCGGCTGGAGAATGCCGTCGGGCTGCTCAAGGAGGAGCTGCGGCGCATGGGGAGCCTGATCCTGTCCTGCGCGGACGCGACGCGCGTGGAGGCGGGAGGCTGCCTTGCCGTCGACCGCTACGGCTTTTCCGCCATGGTCACGAAGAAAATTCGGGAGCACCCCAATATCACCGTCGTTTCGGAGGAAGTGACCGCCGTTCCGCAGGGGCCGGTCATCGTTGCGACGGGGCCGCTGACCTCCGAGGCGATGAGCGAGGCGATCGGCGCGTATTTCGGGGCGGACTACCTGCACTTTTACGATGCGGCCGCGCCGCTCGTGGCGCGCGAGTCGATCGACATGGAGCTTGCATGGTTTGCCTCGCGGTACGATCGCGGCACTGCCGACTACATCAACTGTGCGCTCTCCAAGGAGGAATACACGGCCTTTGTCGCCGCGCTTACCACGGCCGAGGAAGCGCCGGTGCACGGTTTTGAGGATAAAAAGGTCTTCGAGGGCTGTATGCCGGTGGAGGTCATGGCGCGCCGTGGAGAGGACACTCTGCGCTACGGGCCGCTCAAGCCCGTCGGCCTGCGCGACCCGAAGACCGGCAGAGAGCCGTATGCGGTCGTGCAGCTCCGTCAGGACAATGCGGCTGGAAACATCTACAATCTGGTCGGTTTTCAGACCCATCTGAAATTTCCGGAGCAGAAGCGCGTCTTTTCGATGATCCCCGCGCTGCGCAATGCGGAGTTTGTGCGCTACGGTGTGATGCACCGCAACACCTTCCTGCATTCGCCCACGCTGCTTGACGCGACCTATGCAGACCTGCGCGACCCGCTGGTCGCTTTTGCCGGACAGATGACCGGCGTGGAGGGCTATGTGGAGTCGTGCGCGTCCGGCCTGCTTGCCGCCGTGTCCATGGCGGCGCGCCTGCGCGGCGAACCGGTGCCCGACTTTACCGACCAGACCGCCGTCGGCGCGCTGGGATACTACATCAGTGACAGATCGGTTGCTCATTTTCAGCCGATGAACGTCAATTTCGGCATTATCGCGCCTCTGAAGGAGAAGGTGCGCGGCAAGGCCAACCACAATCTTGCCATCGCCCGCCGTGCGCTTGCGCACCTTGCGGAGATGGGTTACGGAAACGGAGAAACGCTATGAAGATCATCATTGACGCAATGGGCGGCGACCACGCCCCCGATCAGATCGTCCTTGGAGCGCTGGAAGCGGCGCGCGACTACGGAGTGGAGATCACTCTGGTAGGACGCGGCGCGCAGATCCTCGATGCCATGAAGCACAACGGTTGGGATACGCTTCCGGCCGGTGTGGACGTCGCCAACGCCGATGATGTTGTCGATATGCACGACGATCCCATGCAGGTCTTCCGCAACCGCAAGGGCTCTTCGCTCGTGCAGGGACTGAAAATGCTCGCGGACGGCGCAGGCGACGCGTTCATCTCCGCCGGAAACTCGGCGGCGCTGCTCTCCTCGGCGACGCTGCTGGTCAAGCGCATCCGCGGCGTTCGCCGCGCGGCCTTTGCGCCGATGCTGCCCGTTTCGGGCGGCATGATCCTTGTCGACGCCGGCGCAAATGTGGACTGCACGCCCGAGTTCTTGCTCCAGTTCGGCTGCATGGGCTCGTTCTATGCGAAGCTCGCGCTGGGCAAGGCGGAGCCGCGCGTCGGCCTGCTGAACAACGGAACGGAGGATACCAAGGGCGACGCGCTGCATAAGGAAGCATACCGTCTGCTTGCGCAGGCGGGAGAGAGCGGCCTGATCCGCTTTGTCGGCAATGTGGAGGCGCGTGAGGTGCCGAACGGCGCCGCAGACGTGATCGTGGCGGACGGTTTTTCCGGAAACGTCCTGCTCAAGACCATGGAGGGCACGGCGCTCTATATGTCCGGCCTCATCCGCCAGATGTTTACCAAGAACCTTTTGACCAAGATCGGCGCGCTGCTGTGCAAAAAGGGCGAGAGCATCCGCAAGGCGATGGACTATCGTGAGGTCGGCGGCTCGGTCGTCATCGGCATTACAAAGCCGGTCATCAAGGCACACGGCTCCTCCGACGCGACCGCGCTCAAGGGCGCGATCCGGCAGGCCATGCGCGCGGTGGAGAGCGGCTTCTGCGACGAGATCCGCAGGCATATCAGCGAGATCTCGCTGCTGCGGGAGGAAGACCATGTACAGTGAGCTGGAACAGGCACTGGGCTATGCCTATCAGAATCGTCAGCTCCTGCAAACGGCGCTTTCGCACACCTCTTATGCCAACGAGGCCTGCCACGATGCGCTGAAAAGCTATGAGCGGCTGGAATTTCTCGGCGACTCCATTTTGGGCTTTGTCACGGCGGACTATCTCTACCGGATGTTCCCGACCAAGCTGGAGGGAGAACTGACGCGCATCCGCGCGGAGCTGGTCTGCGAGGCGAACCTCGCGGCCGTCGCGGTGCAGCTTCATCTCGGCGATTATCTGCTGCTCGGCAAGGGGGAGGAGCACGGCGGCGGACGCGCCCGTTCCGGCACGCTTTGCGATGTGATGGAGGCGCTGATCGCTGCGGCGTTTCTTGACGGCGGACTGGAGGCGGCCTCCGGCATCATTCACCGGCACATCCTTCCGCAACTGGAAAAGGTTATCGCCTCGCACGACTACAAAACGGAGCTGCAAGAGCTTGTGCAGCGCAAACGGGATCAAAAGCTCTCCTATGCGCTGCTCGAGGAGCGCGGGCCGGATCACTGCAAGGAATTCTTCGTCTGCGTCTCCTTAAACGGCACACCGGTCGGCGAGGGGACAGGCAGCAGCAAAAAACGCGCCGAGCAGAGCGCGGCGGCGGATGCCCTTCGCCGCCTGTATGGTCAGGTGCTGTGACATAGAACGTATCAAACCGTGATCGACCGTACCTTTCGGTACGCGACGATCGCGGTTTGTGCCTTTTTGCGTAAAAATGCACAATGCGCTTGCAATTTGGCGAGGGCTTTGGTAAAATAACAAACTGAAAATACAATAGGAGTAATATTCGGATGTATCTGAAATCCCTTGAAATTCAGGGCTTTAAGTCCTTCCCTGATCGCACGCTTGTCACCTTCGGCCATGATATTACCGCGATCGTTGGGCCGAACGGCAGCGGAAAATCGAATATTTCCGACGCGATCCGCTGGGTCATGGGCGAGCAGAACACCCGCCTGCTGCGCGGCCAGAAGATGGAGGACGTGATCTTCGGCGGAACGGAAAAGCGCGCGCAGGTCGGCTTTGCGGAGGCGACGCTTACGCTGGACAATTCCGACCGCGCTCTGCGCTATGATGCCGACGAGCTGATGATCACGCGCCGTTATTATCGCAGCGGCGAGAGCGAATACTATATCAACAAGCAGTCCGTCCGCCTCAAGGACGTCAACGAGCTGTTCATGGATACCGGACTCGGACGCGAGGGCTACTCCAACATCAGTCAGGGCAGGATCGACGAGATCCTTTCTCTGAAGAGCACCGACCGACGCGAGATCTTTGAAGAGGCGGCGGGTATTTCCAAATACCGCCACCGCAAGGAGGAGACGGAGCGCCGCTTGGCGGGAACGCAGGACAACCTGACCCGCGTCGGCGATAAGATCGCCGAGCTGGAGCTTCAGGTCGAGCCGCTGCGCGAGCAGTCGGAAAAGGCGCAGAAATATCTTCTCCTGCGCGATGAGCTGAAGGGCGTCGAGGTCGCGCTGTGGCTGCAAACGCTCGACCGCCTCAGCGCGTCGGCGCGCAAGGCGGAGGAGGACTATAATTCGGCGGCCTTTGTGCTCCAGCAGGAGCACGACGCGCTCAACCGCCTGTATGTAACGGGCGAGACGCTGACCTTTGACCTGCACAACCGCGATATGCTCATCGATCAGGCGCGCCAGAGCGTGGCCGACGCGGAGGCGGCGGTGCAGGAGACGCAAGGGGCGCTTGCCGTGCTCCAGACGAACAGCGAAAACTGCCGCCTGAATCTCGAACGCGGAAAGAGCGAGCTTGCCGAGCAGGACAGCCGCAGCGGCGGTATCGGCGAGCAGATCGCGGCGCTCAAGGAGCGCACGGCGCAGATCGACGAGCGCACAAAAGCGCTTCGGGACGACCTTGCGGACGCGGAAGGAGAGGCAAAGCGCCTTGCCGACTCGGCGGAAGGGATCACCCGCCGTTACCTGACGGCACGCAACGAACAGGAGCGCAGTCGGGCGGAGCTTTCCGCAAAATCGGCTGATGCCGCGACGCTGGAGGAATCCGCCGCGCAGACCGCGCAGCGCGCCGCGCAGATCAAAGTTGACAAAATTGAGGTTTGCCGCGAAGCGGACGATGC